>DATDSK010000238.1:0-18561 GCA_035291325.1 Bdellovibrionota bacterium
AGACGGAAGTAGAGAAAACGCTCGCCGCCACTCCGCCGGCGGAGAAATCAAAAGCGAAACAGACCCGGCATATTCCTCAAAAGCTGAGAAGCGCCGTATGGAAGCGAGACCAGGGGCAATGCACTTTCATCAATAAGGAAAGCGGGGTGCGCTGTGATTCCAAACATCTTTTACAAATTCATCATCTGAAGGACTTTTCCTTGGGAGGCAAGCATACGCTCGATAACCTGACGCTTCGATGTCAATGTCACAATGTCCACGCCGCGATTCAAACGTACGGGAGTTCGCTGATAAATCTATATCTGAGAGATCGAGCGAGAGTATCAGGCGCGTGATTCGGCTCTTCCGCCGCACGCGCGATTTCAACTCATTCCCCCGAGTAATCCCCCTCGCTAGCGGTTTTCCCCGAACCACGCCAAACGGCAACCCTCCTGGATTTCGAGCGCGGCAACCTAAAGAGCCCCGCGCGCAACTGAAATGCCGGGACCCACGTCGCTGTTTAACTCTCATACAGCTGTGACTGTTTTGATCATTATGACAGCGATCAATCGAAAATAAGCAAGCAATTTCAAAGAGTTAGTCTGGCACCCCGAATGCATCCCCAGTGGGTATCGGGTAGGGGGGAATATGAAATCACTCTTTCTTTTTCTGGTTGTTACGACACTCATTGTGATCGCCCCTTCAAAAAGTTTTGGCAGCTCTTATAAGTATGTTGAAGCGAACACTCCAATCGCCATGACCGCGGGCGGGGGTGTTGAAATGATGTCCAAGGCTCCGCAGAGCAGGCCGATGGTTCTGAGAATGATGGATGCCGATCTCCGGGAAAAATTCGTGACGCTGATGAGATCAGGTAAGTACGAGTTCATTCCCGGGCGCAGTCTTAAAGAAACGGTGAACGTAACCGAGCTGACCTACTTTCCCGATGAAGATGGCGTTGTCAGGCGGCAAAAAGCCAAGAAAAACTATCAGTACGATTACGTTTTCTACAAAGACGCCGCTCTTCGCGATCGCAAGACGGGAGAATCGATTCCGCTGAATGATCTGATCAAAAAATGGAAAAGGCAAAAACAGCTCGAAACGGGACGGTATGGGCTGCATTTATTCCAGAAGATGCTCGACATAAAGAACCGAGTGGGCGTTTACAGCTGGAAGCAAGACAAGAAAGTCAGTACCTCAGAGGAAAAACCGCTGAACACCGATCGACGGTTCGTGGATAACACCGGAAACGCCGCAAACGGGATGACCCCGAGACCGGCTCCGGCCGGAATTGCCTTAATGCCGTAACGGGGGCGCGTATGGGTAATAAAATCTGTTACATTCTTTCGTTCATCTTCGTGTCCTCCGTCATGAGCGCGACCTGCCTGGCGTCGGAAGATGATGATCGATTCCAGAAAGTCCTCCCCGGCGACCGGGTGTTCTCAAACAAAGACGACAGTGCGGGCACCGTTCTGGAAACCAGCGGAAGCATGATCAACGTCAAATATGACCGCGGTTTTACTCGCGTGACCAAAAGACGGGACCTCGGGAAAGCGAGTTCCTGCTATAAAGACAAGGGTCCGGTTGCGCTCATCTGTAAAAACGAGAGAGTCTACAATACTGAATACGGGTTCGGTACCGTTGAAGAAGTTTTCAGGGGTGCTCCCAGAATCTTTTCGATTTTCGGGCATGCGACGGTGAATTTCGACCAAGTCGGGCGCAAGTACCTCCCCACGCATCATTTGAGAGACGTGGTGAGAGAAGGGGCGGGGGACGCGAAATTGCGCGAAAAGAAAGAGTCCGCTTCAGATAAGATTATCAACAGTCTTCTGAGCCCGGTCGCGAAGAAGGTCGCCGAGAAGTCCGCCGCCAAGGGCGCTGAAAAGAAGACCAAGGCCACGAAGAAAGCGGCCAAGAAGAAAACCGCCCGTTCCGCGGCGGTTGCCGCGAGCGTGATTTCCGAGCCGGCGTCCTCGACTTCAGGCGTGGCCTTTTAGGCTCAGGCGCTTCTCCGGATGAGTTCGATATCCAGCTCTTTTTTGCAGAAGTACCAGTCAACGCACTCGTATCCTTCATGGACTCGCGATGCTGCTTCGCCCACGGTTCCCGGCGGCGGCACGATGACTTTTTCGCCCGGCTGCCAGTTTTCCGGCGTGGCGACACCGTATTGATCGGTCGTTTGCAGCGCGGTGAGCAGTCGCAGAAGCTCCGTCACCGAGCGCCCGTTCGTCATCGGATAATAGACCATCGCCCGCATGACGCCCTTCGGATCGATGAGGAATGTCGCGCGAACGGCCGAAACCTGGCTTGCGCCCGGATGCACCATTCCGTAAAGAGTTGCCACTTTCATCGAAACATCCTCGATCACGGGGAACGGGATCTCGACGTGAAATTTTTCTTGAATGTTTTTCACCCAGGCGATGTGCGAATATTTACTGTCGATCGATAGCCCGAGCAATTCGCAACTGAGCGCCTTAAATTCGTGATGGTGCTTCGCGAATCCAATAAACTCGGTCGTGCATACCGGCGTGAAGTCCGCTGGATGCGAGAACAAGAGCAGCCACTTGCCATGGTAATCGCTGAGTTTCACGATCCCGTGAGTGGTTTTGGCCTCGAAATCCGGCGCGCGCTCGTGGAGCCGCGGCAAGCGGCCAAAGTTCGTCATGGAATCTTCGTAAAGTTCTGGCATCGGTCACCCCCGGACGGCTTTCGCTAGCAATTCCCTGGCCATGGGCGCTCGCATCAATGCAAATGACGCAACTGTTCATGCGCCATGCGCGGCTCGTTCAGTGTTCGTCGGAGTGGCGGCTTTTTTTTGTCCCGGCGCGAAACTCCATTGCGCTGATTGACTGTTGTTGTTAGAGATTTCTCACCGATGTCACACAAAGAGAAAGTAACTGAAGTGAAATCTTCTTCGGCCGGACGTTCGCAAAAAAAGGTCGAAGAGTTGGACCAGATAGTCATTCGGTTCGCTGGTGATTCCGGCGACGGGATGCAGCTGACCGGCGATCAGTTCACTACCGCATCCGCCATGATGGGCGACGATGTGGCGACGCTGCCGGATTATCCCTCCGAGATCCGCGCGCCGGCAGGAACGATCTTTGGTGTTTCAGGATTTCAGCTTCGGTTTGGCGGCTCCGAGGTGTTTACGCCCGGAGACACAATCGACGTTCTGGTGGCGATGAATCCCGCCGCCCTCAAGACGAATCTGCCCAGCCTCAAGGATCAGGGCATCATCATTTTGAATGAAGATGCGTTTACGCCGCGTAATCTTGAAAAAGCCGGCTATACTTCCAATCCCCTCGAAGGAAACGAGCTTCAGAAATTCAAAGTTTTTCGGGCGAACATCAGCAAGCTGACCCAGAACGCCCTGACCGGCAGCACCCTCAGTCCCAAGCAGGTTGATCTTTGCAAAAATTTCTGGGCACTCGGGTTGACCTATTGGCTTTTCAATCGATCGATGGAGCCGACAAGCCGTTGGTTGAAAAAGCGCTTTCAATCCAAACCGGAAATTCTCGACGCGAATCTCAAGGTGTTGCAGTCGGGGTTTGATTTCGGCGAAACCGCCGAGATGTTCACGACCACTTACGCGATACGGAAGCACGAGGCCAAGAAGGCCGGCACCTATCGCTACGTGACCGGGAACACCGCGGCCGCGCTGGGATTGATCGCGGCTTCGAAGCGCGCGGGGCTCAAGCTTTTCGTCGGCAGTTATCCGATCACGCCCGCGACCGACATTCTGCATGAACTTGCGAAGCATAAACAATTCGCGACGATTTATCAGGCGGAAGATGAAATCGCGGCTGTTGGGTCGGCGATCGGGGCGTCCTTCGGGGGCGCGCTTGCCGCGACCACGACTTCCGGCCCGGGTCTGTCGTTGAAGTCGGAGTTCCTCGGCCTGGCTTGCATGGTTGAACTTCCGCTGGTCATTATTGATGTGCAACGTGGCGGACCTTCGACGGGCCTTCCGACGAAGACGGAACAGTCGGATTTATTTCAAGCCCTCTGGGGACGGCACGGCGAATGTCCTCTGGTCGTTCTCGCGGCCAGTTCGCCGCGTGATTGTTTTGACATCACCGTAGAGGCCTCGAGAATCGCGCTCAAATATATGACACCCGTGATCGTCCTGAGCGACGGTTACCTCGGGAACGGCGCGGAAGTCTGGCGGATTCCCGGCTTGAAGGATCTTCCGGAATTTAAAACGATGCTCCATACGAACGTGGAAGGCTTTAAGCCCTATCTTCGTGACGAGACGACCTTGGCGCGCCCCTGGGCGGTTCCGGGAACGCCGGGTCTTGAACATCGCATCGGCGGCCTTGAGAAAGAAGATGTTTCCGGAAACGTGAGTCATCATCCCGGTAATCATCAGAAGATGGTCGAATTGCGGGCCGAAAAGGTGGTCCGGGTTGCCCAGGAAATCCCGTCCATGGTCTCGTACGGGGATCCGAAGGCGGAAGTTCTGGTGCTCGGCTGGGGCAGTACGGCCGGAGTGATCAAGGAAGCTGTTCATGCGCTTTGTGAAAAGGGACTCCCGGTCGCTTGCGCGCATCTCCGGCACTTGAACCCGCTACCCAAGGATTTGAAATCGTTTCTGAAGAAGTACCCGAAAATCCTTATCCCCGAGAATAACATGGGGCAGCTCTGGTACCGCCTGCGGGCAGAGTATCTGATGGATTTCGAGAAGCTGAACAAGGTGCAGGGCCAGCCGTTCCGCGCTGACGAGATCGAAGCCAAAATCATGAGTATGCTGGGAGGTCGCCGATGAATACCACGGGTACCCCAACGAGCGCCGGCACGAAGCTGACTCGAAAAGATTTTCTGAGTTCAATCGATCCGCGCTGGTGCGCGGGTTGCGGTTGCTATGGTGTTTTCAAGGCGATCACGAGTGTTTTTCCGACGATGAACATTCCTCGCGAGAAATTCGCGATCATCTCCGGGATCGGCTGTTCGTCGCGTTTTCCTTATTACAGCAACACCTATGGGTTTCATACGATCCATGGCCGGGCGCCCACCGTCGCCATGGGTTTGAAGCTCGCACGCCCGGATCTTTCGGTTTGGGTGATCACCGGCGATGGCGACGGCCTGTCGATTGGCGGTAACCATTTTATCCATTTGATGCGGCGCAATCCCGACATCAAGGTCATCCTCTTCAATAACCAGATCTACGGGTTGACGAAGGGCCAGGCTTCGCCGACGACGGCTGTCGGAACCAAAACCAAGACGACGCCTTACGGTTCGAATGACATTCCGATGCAACCGTTGGCGATGGCCATCGCGTCGGGCGCCACATTCGCGGCGCGTGCTCATGATTCAGACAATGAGCTTCTGACCGAAGTCATGACGGCCGCCGCCCGGCATAAGGGCGTCGCTTTTGTCGAGGTCATGATGAATTGCGTGATTTTCAATGATGGTGCGATTGAATCGATCACGAACAAGGCCACTCGGGCGGAGAACACCATCCGGCTCAGGCAGGGTGAGCCGCTCATGTTCGGTACCGACGCGAACAAGGGAATTCGGATGGGAAGAGATCACAGACCCGAGATCGTGCCCGTGGGTCAAATGGCGGGGGGCGCTTCGAAGAGTGACCTGATGGTTCACGATATTACCGCTTCCGATTCGTCGGCGGCTTATATGTTGTCCCTGCTGTCGTCGCCGACGGCGTTCGGTGTTTTCAGGCAAGTGAATGTTCCGAGTTACGAACAGCATTATGAAGTTTCGGTGGACCCTGACGTGGATAAGTTGTTACGCAGCGGCACCACCTGGACTACCGGCGAAGACGGACAGAGTCGCCCGGTGGAAGGTTCGAAGCAGTCCTAAGAGCAGTTCTTCAGGAGTAGATCAACTTATATGGATTATTTTCTTATTGTCCCTTTTACGCTTCTTGCGGCTTTATTCGTCTTTGGTGGACTGGCGGCTTCCTTTCTCGTGGCGCCCCACCGGCCCGGCAAGGTGAAAAACTCCCCTTACGAATGCGGCGAAAAAACGATCGGCACTTCCTGGGTGCAGTTCAACGTGGGCTATTACCTGTTCGCGTTGATGTTCCTGGTGTTCGATGTTGAAGCCGCGTTTCTCTATCCATGGGCCTTGGTGTTTCGCGAATTCGGGGCGGTCGCTTTGATCGAAGCCGGAATATTTATTCTCGTCCTGATCGCGGGCTTTATTTACGCGTGGAAAAAAGGAGCGCTCGAATGGGTATAATAACCGAGAAACTCCCGTGTTACATTGAGCCGATCCCGGGCGGTTCCCTGCTCCTGACGAGCATGGATGCCGTGATCAATTGGTCACGCGCGAACAGCCTCTGGCCTTTGACCTTCGGGACGAGCTGTTGCGCGATTGAAATGATGATGGCGACCGGGGCTCCCCGCCACGATACTTCGCGCTTCGGCGCCGAAGTTGCCCGGCCGTCGCCGAGGCAGGCTGACCTCCTCGTGATCGCCGGGACGATCGTCAGGCGCATGGCTCCGAGGTTGAAGACATTATACGAGCAGATGGGCGAGCCACGTTACGTGATGGCCACCGGATCTTGCGCGATCTCGGGCGGTCCTTTCATGTACAACTCGTATTCAACGATCAGGGGCGCCGACGAAATTATCCCGGTCGACGTTTATGTTCCTGGTTGTCCGCCTCGCGCTGAAGCGTTCTTTTACGGGCTGCTCACGCTTCAGAAATTGATCAAGGAAGGCGAAACCGTTCGCAAACCGGGCGTGCGGAGAAAACCGGTGTTGTCGGCGCTGCCTCCCGGGATCACGCTTGATCAGATCAGGGCAGAAATGGCCACCGTTCTCAAGTCCGATGCAATCGTGAATGTGGAGCAGGCGGCGAAGAAACTGGAAAAGGAGTCACAAGATGGACAGTGCGAATCTGCTGACGGCTGTTGCTGCAGCCGAACCTAACGCGAAGCCGAGGGAAAAAGCGGATCGCGCCGCGGTCCAGGTTCCCGTCGGGAATTTCTCCGCGCTGATGAAACGGCTCCGCAATGATTCCGCGTTCGCTTTTGACATGCTCTGTGATCATACCGCTATCGACTGGTCGGAGCAGGGGTCCTTCGAGCTTGTTTATCAACTCTATTCGACGGTTCACGGGCATTACCTGATGGTGACCACGTCGGTCCCGAGGGTTAACCCGATCGTGCCGACCGTGCGGGAATATTGGCGGATCGCGGAATTTCAGGAACGCGAAGTCTACGACATGTTCGGAGTGCTCTATGACGGCCATCCGGATCTTCGCAGGCTTTTTCTCGAAGACGACTGGAAGGGCTTCCCGCTTCGTAAGGATTACAAGGACGAATTTATGCTGGAGAGACCCGAATGAGTGTTCATATCACGACTTTGGATGATCGCGTTCGATTGAGAAAGGACGATTCGAGTCCGCTTTCGACGCAGGAGTATTTCGTCAACATGGGGCCGCAGCACCCGTCCACCCACGGCGTGCTTCGTCTCGTTCTGAAGCTTGACGGAGAAACGGTTCGAGAAGTGATTCCGGTTCTCGGGTACATTCACCGAGGCATCGAGAAGATGGGCGAACATCAGAGCTATCGGCAGTTCGTTCATTTGTCTGACCGGCTCGATTATCTCTCGGCCCTGATCAACAACTGGGCCGTGTCGATGACCATAGAAAAAGCCGCGAACATCGAGCTGAATGACCGGATTCAGGTGATCCGGACGCTCATGGCCGAGCTTCAGCGCATTCAGAGCCACCAGCTCTGGTGGGGTGTTTTCGGGATGGATCTCGGCGCGTTCACGCCGTTCCTGTACGGGTTCAGAGACAGGGAAATCATCGCCGATATCTTTGAGGAAACGGTCGGCGCCCGGTTGACGATGAATTACATTCAACCAGGCGGGCTTATGTACGACATTCACCCCGGATTCGTGAAACGGGTGAAGGCGTTCCTGAAATATTTCAAGCCGAAGCTCGCCGAATACGAAACCCTTCTGAGCGGAAACGTGATTCTCCAGGAACGTCTGCGCGGCGTCGGCAGGATGGACGGACAAACGGCGCTTTCGATCGGCGCCACTGGCCCCGTTCTCAGGGCTTCGGGCGTCCCGCTCGATCTGCGCAAGTCCGAGGCTTACGGTTCCTATGGCAAGGTCGCTTTCGATGTCGTCGTCGGGAAGAACGGTGACTGCTGGGATCGGTACTGGGTTCGTCTCGAAGAGATGCGCCAATCGATGAAGATCGTCGAGCAGCTCATTGATAATATTCCCGAAGGCAAGCACATGGTCATGAAGCCGGCGGTCAAGATCAAGCTTCCTGAAGGCAGCTACTACAACCAGGTTGAAACGGCTCGCGGCATCCTCGGCGTTTATATTGTTTCAGACGGCAAGGAATCCCCGTACCGGGTTCATTTACGAACACCGAATTTCAACAATCTCTGGGCCATCACCGAAACGGCGGCTAACTGGAGGCTCGGCGATCTCGTCGCGATCCTCTCGTCGCTGGACGTCGTCGTGCCGGACATCGATCGCTGATTTTAGAGAATGGAATTGAACGTTATGACAGGAATTACCGAAAATATCTGGCAGGCAAAGACAATTGCACAGCGTGCGACGGAAGCACTTCCCGACAGCGTCTGGTTTGCCTTGGGCTACATGGTTTTGGGCGTGGTCGGTGTGGCGGCTTTTATCGCGGTCATGGGAATGGGCCTGATCTACGCCGAGCGCAAGATCGCGGGACACTTTCAATGCCGGCTCGGGCCGATGCGGGTGGGTTGGCACGGCATCTTCCAAACGGTTGCCGATACCTTGAAACTTCTTCTCAAGGAAGACGTCGTTCCGGCGCAGTCGGACAGGTTTCTGCACATTCTCGCGCCGCTTTTCACGTTGCTCGGGACGATTCTGGTTCTCGCCGTGCTACCGATGAGCCCGATTGTGCATGTTTCGGACGTCAATATCGGGGTGGTTTATGTCGGCGCCGTGAGCGGTTTCGGTGTTCTCGGGATTCTCCTCGGCGGCTGGAGTTCGAACAATAAATGGTCGCTCCTCGGCGCGATGCGAGCCGGCGCGCAGATCATCTCTTACGAGATTTCGGCGACTCTGGCTCTGCTCGTGGTCGTGCTCTTCTCCGGTACTCTGCGTCTTTCAGAGATTGTCGAAAGTCAGGCGGCCGGCTGGTGGATCTGGCGAGCGCATGGAGTGGGGATTCTCGCGTTTCTCCTCTTTTTCGTCGCATCCTTGGCCGAGATCAACCGCACGCCCTTCGATATTCCGGAAGGTGAAAGCGAGTTGACGGCCGGGTTTCACACCGAGTACTCGGGAATGCGATTCGCGTTTTTCTTCCTCGCGGAATTCATCAACATGTTTATCGTCGCCGCGATGACGGCGACTTTGTTCCTCGGTGGATGGATGCCGTTTCACATTGGTGATTTCGCGGGCTTCAACGCGATCATGGATATGATTCCTCCGGGGCTCTGGTTCACCGGGAAGACGGCTTTTCTCGTGTTCCTGATCATGTGGTTCCGTTGGACATTCCCGCGGTTGCGCGTTGACCAGCTGATGCGGCTCGAGTGGAAGGTCCTGCTCCCGATCGGTTTCGTCAATCTGATCGCGGCGGCCGTGGTCGTTTTGTTCAATTTTTATTTCTTTCCGGTGCGCTAGGCCGGTCTTTGGTGAGGTCGAATTATGATGCAAACTACTGACAAGCAGGAAAACCCGGCCCGATCCGGCCTGGTGACCGCGCCCGAACTCAAGCGCCACGGCTTTTTCCGGAATGTTTTTTCAGGAATAAAGTCGCTCCTTGAGGGGATGAAGGTCACGTTCCATTATTTATCCCACCCCTCGACCGTTGTGACTCAACAGTATCCTGAGAATCGCGCGACGCTCAAAATGATGGAGCGTTATCGGGCGCTTCTCACGATGATTCATGACGAGAACGGGCTTCACAAGTGCACGGGCTGTCAGATCTGCCATGACAATTGTCCGAACGCCTCGATCAACGTGATCACCCGGAGTAATCCGGTGTCCGGCAAAAAAGAACTCGACCGTTACGTATGGCGCATGGACAGTTGCACCTTCTGTAATCTTTGCGTTCAGGTTTGCCCCTTCGGCGTTCTGAAGATGGACGGCAATTTCGAAGGCGCCGTGTATGATCGCCGGCTCTTTGTTTTCACGCTGAATCAGTATGCCGGTCCGGCGGCTGGCCTCCTGGCCAAGGTCGCCGATCCCGAGGAACGCAAAAAAATGGTCGAGCCACGCGACCGTTATTCCGGACCCGTTCCGCTGAACGGCCAGGAACTCGCGGGCGTGAAAGCCTTGAAGAAAGCCGAATCGGGCTGTTGCGGAGGTTCGGGCGGCTGCTGCTCCGATTCCGAGGAGTTGCAAGGTTCGCACCGTTCGAAGGAGATGAAGTAATGACCACTACCGTATTGACCGGTTTGTTTTATGTTCTTGCGGCCTGTTCGGTGCTGCTTGCTCTTGCGGTCGTGACCACCCGGCGCATTCTCAGGGCTGCCGTTTACCTGATGGGAGTTCTCCTGATGAGTGCCGGTTTCTTTCTGCTCCTCGGGGCGGAATTTCTGGCCGGTGTCCAGATTCTTGTATACGTCGGAGGCATCGTCGTTCTGCTGGTTTTCGCCGTGATGCTCACGCGTTCCGTCGAATTGCTGGAGGAAGAGCCGGGCATCGGACGCAAGCTTCTGGCCTATGTCGTCGCGGCCGGTTTTCTGATCATGAATGTGGCGCTGCTCGCGACCACGGAGTTCAGAGTGCTGCGCGAGGGCGCCTTGCCAACGAACAATACGGCGGCGCTCGGGCGCAAACTTCTGGACTACGGCCCGCAGGGCTACGCGCTTCCTTTCGAGGTTCTGTCCATTCTGCTTCTCGCGGCTATGATCGGCGGTATCGTGATCGCGCGAAAAACCGGGCGGGTTGAGGTGACCGGTAAGCTGGAACAGCCAGGGCAGGCCGATGCGGATCGCTTCGGCGCGCAGACCACCACCATTCAGGGGAGTTAAGGGAGAGTTATGATGTCGTTTTCGGAAATATTCGCGCAAGCCCCCGGGGCCATACACTGGCTGATTCTTTCATCTCTTCTTTTCTCGATCGGTATTTACGGAATACTGACCCGAAGAAATGCCGTGGGGATTCTGATGTCGACGGAGTTGCTGCTCAATTCGGCATCTTTGAATTTCGTCGTTTTCAACAAGTTCGTCGCCCCCGCGTCGGTTGACGGGCAGATCATGTCGCTTTTCGTGATCGCCGTGGCAGCGGCCGAGGTCGTGGTCGGAATGGCGATCTTCGTCGCGCTCTTCAAATATCGCAAGACGGTCGACGTCACTCAAATGAACCTGATGCGGAATTAGGCAGGGGTAACACTATGATGCTTCAAAATTTTGGTTTCATGTTGAATCATACCTGGCTGATCCCGGCGATTCCGCTGTTTTCGTTTTTGCTGGTGGGCCTTTTCATCCGGCCGCGCTCGCCGAAGCTCGCGGGAATCGTGGCGACTTTCGCGGTTTTCGCGGCGGCCTGTTGTGCCTATGTGCTTGCGTGGGAATATTTTCATCTCTTTCCGGCCGGCACCGAGAGGCATGCGCTTGTTCCCTGGAATTTCGAGTGGCTTCGCTATCAGGAGCATCTCGCGGTCAGGGCCGGCGTACTCGTGGATCCCATCTCAGTCCTTCTGATGGTGGTGGTCACGACCGTCAGCGCGCTTGTTCATCTGTATTCGATCGGCTACATGCATGGCGACCAGGGCTATGGGCGATACTTCACCTGGCTCAATCTCTTCACCTTCAGCATGCTTGGCCTGGTCGTCGCGCCCAATATTCTCCAGATGTATGTTTGCTGGGAACTCGTGGGCGCGAGTTCGTTCCTGCTGATCGGGTTTTATTATGAAAAGCCTTCGGCGGTCGCGGCCTCCAAAAAGGCGTTCATTGTCACCCGGTTCGCCGACCTTGGCTTCCTGCTCGGCGTTATCATTCTCGGCTACTACGGCTATCACTTTTTCGGAGAACTCTCTCCGGCACTGGCTCAGCAGATGGGACAGTATGCGGCGGGAGGCGTGGTCGATCCCTTTGACTTCGCCTACCTGACCCATCCCGAAGTACTTTCGAAATTCGTCGGTCTGGGCACGGGCTTCCTGGGCGTGAGCTTGCTCACGATGGCGATGGTTCTGGTATATATGGGGGCCGCCGGTAAAAGCGCCATGTTCCCGCTCCACATCTGGTTGCCGGACGCGATGGAAGGCCCGACACCGGTTTCGGCGCTCATTCACGCGGCGACGATGGTCGTGGCGGGCGTTTACCTGGTCGCGCGAACGTTCCCTGTTTTCGCGACATCGGGCGACGCGCTGATGCTGGTCGCCTATGTCGGCGCTTTCACCTCGCTCTTCGCGGCGGTGATCGGCTGCACGCAGGATGACATCAAACGGGTCCTCGCGTTTTCGACCTTGAGCCAGCTCGGTTATATGATGTTCGCTCTTGGCGTGGCTACGATGGATCATCCGCTCGGGTACACTGCTTCGATGTTCCATCTCTTCACGCACGCTTTTTTCAAGGCGCTTCTGTTCCTTGGCGCGGGTGCCTTGATCCACGCGGTTCATAGCAACGAAATTTGGGACATGGGCGGGCTTGCGCGTAAGATGCCGATTACCCATGCCACGGTCCTCATCGCGACGCTCGCGATTGCGGGGATCTGGCCGCTGGCCGGCTTCTTTTCGAAGGACGAAATTCTGGTTTCGGCGTTGGAAAACCAACACTACGGTATTTTCGGCCTCGGGCTTCTGGTCGCCGGCATCACGGCTTTCTACATGTTCCGCATCTATTTCGTTTCGTTTTGGGGCAAGGCGCGGAGCAAGCACGCGGAGCACGCGCACGAGGCGCCTCTGGTTATGCTGATTCCGCTGATGATCCTGGCCGTGCTTTCGGTTGTGGCGGGCTGGGTTCCGATGGGCGAATTCGTTTCGCTCGGTGGTGCCTCACATGGCGCCGCTGAAGGCGCGCATCACGGGATCAATTGGGCGGTCGCGGGGCCGAGCTTGTTCGTCGCGGCGATCGGCATTTCCGTCGCATGGTTTCTCTACGGCTCGGGTCACGAGGAGCGGTCGAAGTCGGTCGCGTCTTCTTTGGGCGGGGTCTATACCACGATCAAAAAGAAGTTTTACTTTGATGAATTGTATCTTTTCATCACGCACAAGGTGGTCTTCCGCTTCGTTGCGGCGCCGATCGCCTGGTTTGATCGGCACGTCGTGGATGGTGGAGTGAATCTGGGTGGCTGGATCACACGGACTTCCAGTTCCGCGTTGAGCCGGCTTCAAACGGGGCAGGTTCAGACGTACGGCACCTGGTTTGTGGGCGGCTCGATTGGCGCACTTTTAGTCCTTTGGCATTTGATGTTCTGAGTGAGGATGATTGAAATGGGTTTGCTAAGTTGGCTGATACTTTTGCCGTTCCTGACAGCGCTTGCGGTGGTTTGCGTTCCAGCGAGACGCTGGATGGTGATCCGCTGGATCGCCCTCGCAGGCACGGGGTTGCACCTCATCCTGACGGGGATCACCACGTTCCGATTCTGGGGACTGGCGATGCCCGATGTTGCCTCGATGAAGACGGCGACTCTGATGAAGCTTTATCTCGTCGAGCAGGTTCCCTGGTTCCAGACGCTTGGTATTCAATATCACGTGGGAGTGGACGGGATCTCGATGGCAATGGTCATTCTGACCTCGATCATCATCTTTACCGGTGTCTTGGCGAGCTGGAATGTAAAGGAGCGGACGAAAGAATTCTTCGTGCTCCTTTTGACGCTCGTAACCGGCGTGTTCGGCGTCTTCTTGAGCTTTGATCTGTTCCTTTTCTTCATGTTCTATGAAGTCGCGGTTCTCCCCATGTACCTGCTCATCGGGATCTGGGGAACCGGGCCGAAAGAGTATGCGGCGATGAAGCTCACCCTGATGCTCCTTGTGGGGTCTGCCTTCATCATGGTCGGCATTCTGGCCCTTTATCACGCGTCGGGGCTGCATACATTCGATCTGACCCGGCTCGCGCAGGTCAGCTACTCGACGGATCTCCAGTACTGGGTTTTCCCGATGCTCTTCGTGGGATTCGGGGTGCTCGGCGCGCTCTATCCGTTTCACACCTGGTCACCGGACGGGCACGCTTCGGCGCCCACCGCTGTTTCGATGCTTCACGCCGGCGTGCTCATGAAGCTCGGCGGGTACGGTGCACTGCGAATTGCCGTTTATCTTTTGCCGGATGGCGCGAAAGATTGGGGTCTTTTCTTCATGGCGCTGACCACGATTAATATTCTTTATGGGTCGTTCGGTGCCATTGTTCAGAAAGATTTGAAATATTTCACCGCATATTCATCAGTCAGTCATTGCGGTTTCGTGCTCTTCGGTGTCGCCGCCCTTAACCTGATGGGAGTCAAAGGCGCCGTGATTCAGATGTTCAGCCACGGAATCATGACGGGGCTCTTCTTCGGTCTGATCGGAATGGTTTACGGTCGGACTCATACCCGCATGATTAATGAAATGGGCGGTCTGGCGAAAGTGATGCCGTGGCTCGCCGTTTGTTTCTATGCGGGCGGTCTGGCCTCACTGGGTCTGCCCGGCTTTTCGGGCTTCGTCGCTGAATCCCATGTTTTTCTCTGGGGCTTTTTCGGAAATCCATGGACGAACGCGGTGGCCATGAAAACTCTTACGGTGATCGCGACCTTGTCGATTGTCGTGACCGCGGTTTACGTTCTCCGCGGCCTCGCGAAAGTTTTCCAGGGACCGATCGAGAATCATCACTTTTTGGAACTGACGGATGCCACGCTGACCGAAAAGATCAGCACGGGAGTTCTGGTCGCGACACTCGCTTTCGCCGGCATCATGCCGTGGTTTCTGATCGACCTCATCGAATCTTCGATCATGCCGATCATCAACCGGCTGCACGCGACAGGGACGATGGTGGCTTTTCATTAGAGGTTTTGTGACAACGCTCGGCCCGTCGGCCTCGCTGTCACAAGAAGAGGTTTTGAGGATAGAAATATGTGGATGTTACCTGAATTAATCATCATTGGAACGGCGTTCGTACTGCTATTCACTGACCTGTTTTTGACCGAACGGCGGAGAATAGTGCTGGCGCCATTGGCTCTGTTCGGAATCGCGGCCGCAACCGCGGTGACGCTGTATCTGATGCCCGGACAGGGCGAGATGCTGGGCGGGCGCTTCGCGGTCGACAGTGTTTCGTGGTGGTTCAAGTTGGTCTTCCTGCTCTCAGGCCTGCTGACCGTCGCGATTTCGATGGATCTTTTCGACTCGCGTGTGGCCGTTAAGGATCCAAATATCGGCGCGCGGGGTGAGTTCTACACCATTCTCCTGTTCTCGCTCGCCGGCGCGATGTATCTCATTTCGGCACGAGACATCGTTACTCTTTATGTCAGTCTCGAACTCGCGACGATTCCGCTCTATATTCTGGCCGCCTGGAAGCGTGACTCGCTTTCCGGTGAAGCCGGCTTGAAATATGTGATTCTAGGCGCGCTTTCCTCCGGGCTGCTCCTCTACGGACTTGGGCTCATGTACGGCCTGACGGGGGAAACCCATCTCGACATGATCGGCCGGGCGATGACCCCGGCTCCCGCATTCTGGCTCGCCGCCGCGATGATCACGGCTGGCGTGGGATTCAAGCTCACGATTGTCCCTTTTCACATGTGGGCGGCGGAAGTTTATCAGGGAGCACCGACTCCTGTTACCGCTTACCTTTCGGTTGCTTCCAAGGCGGCCGGGCTTGCGCTCATGTTCCAGCTTTTTTACCGCGCGATGGGACAGTTCCTGAATCATTGGAGTCTTCCGATCGCGCTTTTTGCCGCCTTGACGATGACTTTGGGGAATGTCGTCGCGGTGACCCAGCAGAACATCAAACGGTTCATGGCATTCAGTGCGATCTCTCAAGCCGGCTATCTCATCATGGGTTTTCTCGGCACCTCAAGCGAAGGCGTGCCGGCCATGCTTTTTTACATGCTCGTTTACATCGTGACCAACTTGGCAGTTTTCGCGGTGATCATGTTCTACTCGAACCAGACAGGGCGAGAGGAGATCAAAGACTACCGCGGGCTCGCCCGGGTGAACCCGCTCGTCGCCTTGGCGATGATGGTCGGTCTGTTCAGCCTGGCCGGGATTCCGCCGCTTGCGGGTTTCGTCGGGAAATTTTTTCTGTTCAGCGTGGCGTCAAAAGCGGGTTTTCACTGGTTGGTTGCCGTTGCTGCCGTAAATTCCACGATTTCGCTCTATTATTATTTGCGGATCGTTCGACAAATGTACATAGAGCCGGCAGGCGAGGGCGAACGGGCACTCGCCGTCACTCCGGCTCTCGCGATCACGATTACCGTGACAGCATTATCAACTGTAGTGATGGGGATTTTGCCCGTATTTTATGAGTCGGTTCATGCGCAGACGTTGACCTGGTTTCTTCCGTTCATAAAATAAAGCCGTCGGGAGAGGTCGGATTAGCGCCGGATTGGACCGGATTCTAAACCCATTCGAGGTACAGCCGGCGGGGTTACAAAATCTCCATATTTGAACTGCTTTTTGCGTAACTTCTGACCTTACTGTTGTGGTAAGGTCGGGCCTGTTAACTCAATACTACTTATGACGGAGGCTCCACACATGACAGAAACGGCAGGGCGTTTTCCATTCCCCGGGATTCTGACCACCGCAGACGGTTCGGGCGCGGTTGTTTGGGTCGAAACCCTCGCGACGACCGGCGCGGCGGCATATCCGATCACCCCATCGACGAATATGGGCGTTGGATATCAGCAGGCGGTTGCTGATGGTAAAAAGAATGTCTGGGGTGAGACCCTCGTGTTCTTTGAACCTGAAAGCGAACATTCAGCGGCCAGCGTTTGCGAAGGTTACGCTCTCACGGGTGGACGAGTTTCGAATTTCACGTCAGGTCAGGGCCTCCTCCTGATGAAGGAAGTTCTGTACACGATCGCCGGCAAGAGACTTCCCGCGGTTTTCAATATCGGCGCTCGCGCGCTGACGGTCCACTCCCTCAATGTTCACGCCGGTCATGACGATGTCATGGGCGTGATTGACTGCGGATGGGGCATGCTCTTCGCCCGGAACGCGCAAGAAGCGGCAGACCTCTGCCTTATTTCCCGTCGATCGGCTGAAGACGGCGCGACTCCGTTTCTGAATATTCAGGACGGCTTCCTGACCACCCACACCGTGGAAACGGTCACGCTGCCCGAGCCGGAGCTCGTGAAGAATTATCTGAAGGCACCGGCCGACGCGATTCCGAATCTCATGGATACCGCGAATCCCGTCATGAGCGGAACGGTTCAGAACCAGGATGCCTACATGAAGGGCAAGGTGGCCCAACGCCAATTTTACGAGCCGCTCAAGGGCATCGTGAAGCACAACATGGATGAATTTTACAAGCTCACCGGACGCAAATACGACCTGATCGAGTCGTACATGATGGAAGACGCCGAATACGCCATCATTGGCATGGGCTCTTACATGGAGACCGCCAAGACAACGGTCGAGTTGCTCCGAAAGAAAGGCGAGAAGGTTGGCGTGATTAACGTTACCTCTTATCGCCCGTTCCCTGGAGCCGAGCTGGTCGCCGCGCTGAAGAACGTGAAGACCCTGTCGGTTCTCGAACGTACGGACGAGAACTGCTCACCCGAGAATCCGCTCGCGCGCGATATCAAGGCCGCATTCCTCGATGCCATGTGGGGACATCCGGATTATACGAAAATCAGCCGCGTGCCCGTTATCCAGCACGGCGCCGGCGGCCTTGGCGGGCGTGATGTTCGCACGAGCGATTTTATCGCGATCGTCGAGAACATGAAGCTCGGAGCGAAGGGCAAGATCCGTTACTGCGTGGGCGTGAAGCACAAAGACGCGATTTCCTGGGACGGCAAGGAGCCGGATGTTCGCGCGGCGGGTTCCTTCTCGACGCGTGGTCACTCGATTGGCGGGTATGGCTCGGTCACGACGAACAAGATCATGGCGTCCGTTTGCGGTGATTTGTTCGACATGAAAGTCCAGGCGTTCCCGAAATACGGAGCTGAGAAGAAAGGACTTCCGACGACTTACTTCCTGACGATCAGTCCCGAGCATATCGGGTTCCATCAGGAGCTCAATGTCGTGGACGCGGTCCTGGTCAATGACATGAACGCGTTCAAGCACAGCAACGTGCTCGCCGGTTTGCGTGATGGAGGCAGTCTCATTCTCCAAGCGACACAGAAGGATCTGACGGCGCTTTGGAAGGGGATTCCTGAAAAAGTCCGGACTGAAGTCCGGAACCGCAAACTCCATGTGTACTCGCTCGATGCGGCCGGGATTGCACGAGAAGTCGTGACCTCGCCGGATCTGGTGCAGCGTGCGCAGGGTATTCTGCTCCTCGGCGTATTCCTGAAGATCACGCCGTTCGCAAAGGATCGCGGAATGGGTCAGGAACAGCTCATGGGCGGTGTTGAAAAGGTCCTTCGAAAGTACTTCGGAAAGCGCGGTGAAGAGGTTGTTCAGAATAACCTCACCTGCGTGAAGCGTGGCTATACCGAGGTCGTCGAATTATCCCAGAACATTTTGGCAAATTAACCCGCGTTCAAGCGGGAGGTGACTATGGCTAAAGACGGAAAAGAAAATATCGAAAAAACCAAT
>DATDSK010000239.1:0-2199 GCA_035291325.1 Bdellovibrionota bacterium
CTCCGTCGAATCGAATTCGTATCGTTGGAAGCCCCAGGAGGCGGGAACCTTTCAGTGGCGCGCGGGTTATCAGTCGATCGCGGGGACCGAGTGGAGCTCGTACCGGACGTTTACGATTCTCCCCGAAGCGCTTGAACAGCCTGAGCAGGCGGCTCCTGTTCGCTATGTCGGGGCTCCGACTTCGTTATGTCAGCGCGTTTCGCCAGGCGGATTTCAGCTCGGCGGAATCGGTGCATTTCAAACCTCGGGCGGGCAGAGCGCATCGGGATTTTTGAGTTGGAATCCGCGTTGCACGGTTTCGCCTTTTCTGGAGCTTTCGCTCAGCCTGGGCGGGACTCTTTTCAAGGCCTCGCCTTCGGCTACTGCCCTGAATGCTTCATCGAATCAGATGAAAATTTTCGAATGGGTCGGCTGGGTCACCGCCGTACCCAGTGGGAAAAGCCTGAACCTCGGCTTGGGCGCGGGTGCGGAGACCTGGCTCAACTACGGGACGTATCCTTTGATCGGTTTGCGCTTTGGGTTTCGCCCCGGTTGGGCGCGAGTGCCGTTTTTTGAGGAGATCTTTCTTGAATATGGCTTTTTGTTTTCGGCTGACAAAACCCACGTGGCCAAAGGTGGCCTCATGATGCGCTGGGGAGGTGTGAAATGAAAAGAGCAGCTATTTCGTTCCCGCTCTTTTTCGGAATCGTATTTTTCGGCTGCGCGAAGGGGCTCAATGACCCGAATCGATCCGCGGCTGAGGTAGACATTAGTTTTCAAAACTACGCGCCTTCAGGAATGCTTCGCTCCCGTTCGATGCCGCAGATCCCGATCGCGGCTGAGCTGTCGATGTCGACTCCACCGCAGGGGTATCGGGAAATTCCGGTTCTCGCGTTAGATGACGAGTCTCTTTATACAAAGCACACTTCAACGGGGCGGGTGTGCGGCACTGCCGAGGGATCAATCGAGAGTCGAATTGCCGATTGTGCCGAGGAGTGGGATGGTGCGGTGAATACGGCAGGTCCGGCCGCGAAATGGAAGCTCGTCACCCGAACGGCTGATCTGGACGAAGTTTGGCTCGACAGCCGTACGGGGCTCTTGTGGAGTGATCGTTTGGGAGCCGCGGCTACGAATTTCTGTAATGCCTCCGGAAGTAACGAAGATCTAAGTGGCATCCCAGGACTCGCGAATTGTTCAGGGATTCCCGGCTGGTGTGATTCTGCTTCGATGGTGAGATATCGCGGTAATCTCACGAGTGGAGTTTATTGGCGTCTGCCGACGAATTTTGATTGGTTGCAAGCGGAGATCGATGGAGTTCGCTTCGTTTTGCCCCGGATGGCCGATCTGTCAACTTATTGGTCATCGAGTTTTGTTGATGAAGTTGGCAGTACAAGGGTTCGTTTTTTCAGCGGGACAACCGGTTCTATCAGTAATGCGGTCGCAGCTATCGAGCAGCACTCCGTCCGTTGCGTTGGCCGTTACGGGGCACCCTAATGGGCGCCCCGTAACGATTGATTACACGAATCACTGTTCAGAGCGATAGCTGTGTCCGTCATCCACGCAAGAGGTGGACGAAGCGCTCTTCGGTACGCAAACCGAGACGCGTCCCGTGCAGCTTCCGCCGCTCGCGTTCGTCGCACGGAACTCGATCGAGTAGGTACGGCCGTTACCGCTTCCTGCCCGTTCCGCACGAAGGAGAACGGTGCTGCCATTTCGAACGGCGTCGGTCGCGGTGTCGCCATCACCCAAGCCCTGGGTGGGCTCGTCCTGCGTCACTCCAAGAATGGTCAGGGTGACGGGATTATTATTCGGGTCGCTTACGCCAGTGATTTCAGAACGAACCAGCTTGTGGTTCGGCGGCCAGATCATGGGAGTCTTCGCGGCTGCAAGATCACAAACTGGGACGCTGCCCATGGGTGTGATGGTGACACTCACGGAGGCAGGTGTGCTGGAAGCCATCCCATCCGACACCGTCAGCACGAACGCGAGCGAAGTCGGCGCAAGGACGTGCGGCGCGGTGAATTTGGGATGTACCGGGTCGAGGAGATCGAGCGTGACTTCCGGGCCCAGAATTTGTGCCCAGGTATAGGTCAGCGTATCTCCATCCGGGTCCGTGCTTCGTGAAGCATCAAGCACGACGAGAGCGCCTTCTTGAGCCGTAATGGCGTTCCCGGCGTTTGCAGTCGGCGCGTGATTGATGTTCTGAACGGTGATGCTGAC
>DATDSK010000240.1:0-3774 GCA_035291325.1 Bdellovibrionota bacterium
CTGGTACGCGAGCGCCATGCCCGTTTCCGAACTGGTTGCGGCCGGCCTGTCGGTCCTTCATTTTTCCCCCGAGATAAATGCCTCACTTGCGACCCTGTTCAAATGGGTCCACATGCTCATTGTTCTGGTCTTCGCCTGCTATATTCCGCACTCGAAACACCGGCACATCCTTTTCTCCGTGGCGAACACCTTCTTCAAATCGCTCTCTCATTCCAAAAGCATGACTCCGATCAATTTCGAAGATGAATCGGTCCAGCAATACGGCGCCGCGAAGATAAACGACCTGAGCTGGAAGGATGCCCTCGATTACTACTCCTGCACCGAATGCGGCCGCTGTCAGGACATTTGTCCGGCCTACAACACACAAAAGCCGCTCACCCCGAAAATGCTGATCGTAGACCTCCGCGAAAATCTCTATCGGAACCGTAATCAGCTGATGACCGGCAAGCTCGAGGACGTATCACCCGTGATCGACGAAAACATCACGGACGACGTCATCTGGTCTTGCACGTCCTGCCGCGCATGCGAGATCGCCTGTCCGGTTTTCGTGGAACACACAAATAAGATTTATGATATCCGGCGCAACCTCGTCATGATGGAATCCCGCTTCCCCGGCGAGGTTCAGGCGGTATTCAAAAATCTCGAAACCAACGGATCGCCCTGGGCGTTCAGTCCGGAAGACCGGTTGAAGTGGACCGAAGGCATGTCGATCAAGACGATGTCCGAAGATCCCAAAATCGACATTCTGTTTTGGGTCGGCTGTGCGGGCGCTTTCGACGATCGAAACAGAAAAGTGATCCGCGCATTCGCGAGTTTGCTGAAAAAGGCCGAAATCAGGTTCGCGATTCTCGGCAGCGAAGAACGTTGCACGGGCGACGCCGCCCGAAGGATCGGCAACGAGTACCTGTTCCAAACCCTCGCGAAGGCGAATATCGAGACCCTCAATCGTTACCAGGTAAAGAAAATCGTCACCGCCTGTCCACATTGCTTCAATACGTTAAAGAACGAATACAAGGATTTCGGCGGCAATTACGAAGTCATTCATCATTCCGAGTTCATTGCCCAGTTGATTCAGGAAGGAAAGATCAAACCCACCAAGGCCCTGGACGCGTCCGTCACCTTTCACGACAGCTGCTATCTGGGCCGCTGGAACAACATCTATGACGAACCCAGGAGCGTTCTCGAGGCGCTTCCTTCGGCCAGAATGGTTGAAATGAATCAAAACCGCGCTGAAAGCATGTGCTGTGGCGCGGGCGGCGGGCGGATGTGGATGGAAGAAAAGCTCGGCAAACGCATCAATGTCACTCGAACCGAGCAGGCTCTGAGCACCAACGCCGAGATCATCGCATCCTCATGCCCCTTTTGTATAACGATGATCAAGGACGGCCTCACGACGAAAGAACTGTCCGACAAGGTTCGCGTGATGGATCTCGCGGAACTTGTGGATCAGTCGACGCCGTGAGCCTTGCCGGAATCCCCCGCAAATAGGTGCGGGTTAGCTCCATTTATGAGAGTTGGCAGCCGGTATTGGTTGACTTGATCAACCGATCCTATCAAAATTAACTCAGAAATGAGGGCCCATGAATATTAGAGTCACCCTTTTACTAATGATCGTGCTCTCAGCGTGTTCATCTATCGGACCTAAGTTCGAAGGAAAAAGGAACCTGAGTTCAGTTAAAGATAGAATTGATTTTGTAACGGAAAGAAACCTGGCTTTCGACGTGGGCTATGGTCACGACAAAGATCTTGGTCGAATTCATGCGACCGCCTCTTTCATAGAGTGAGAGGAATTTCAGAAAGTTCTCGAAACTGTCGAGATAACAAATTTGAAATCAGTAGCCGTTCTCCGAGAAAAAGCTCTCCGATGGAGAGATGGTTCGGCTAAAAAGTTTTATACCTCATTAGCCGAAGAGCTTGAAAAGGTAGTTAAGGGTGCCGCTTCCAGTATTCGCGAGCAAAACACGAAACTCCTCGCAATGATGGCACCTTCGAAATCGTGTTTCGATGATTTTGACAAACGAATCGAGAAACTGAGAACAAGCGCGCCCGATGAGAAGGACTTTGTCGCGCAACTCGAGCGCCAGAAACAGATCTCGTGCTCTCCTGACATGAAACGCGTCGGCCAAGCTGCTGCGGCATTATTCGAGTTGATCATGTATACGGTTTCGTATGGAAACCCAAGAGAGAGCTTATGGGAAAACGGGATTGTTGAGTACACTCTCAAGAAGAACGGACTTCTCTACGACCTGGATTATGACAAAAGCTGCTCGCAATTCGTGTCGGCTCGCCCCGAGGGCTTTATAGAAATATTTGGTGTTACTTACGATCGCTTGGTTCGGTCGGCAGACTCGGTTGCCCTCATGTTCGATGGCCCTAATGGTCAAGGAAAGCTCAAGGTGAGCTGTAAGAATATTTCGATGTTCTTTAAAAACGCGCGCCTCAAGAGATCGGCTGGATACGATCGAGAAAAGCACCTGCTCGAAGTTCTCTGGCATGCAGGAACCTATCGTTATGACGACTTCATGCAGTACGAGGGGAAATATAGCGCGTTTTCAGACGCAGATAAGACCTGGGCTGCGCTACACTAATCTGAGTACTTTCTCGAGAGCGAGAAGACGCTCTATAATTGCGAGCAGAGGGCATCGGTGACGTAAGCCTTTCATAGTTGAACGAGGCCAGCTCTGTAGAAGCGGCTCTTCCCCATCGTGCGCTGGAGTTCGTGCCTTGAATACAAAAACTTGGTGTACATGCTTAAATGGGCGGGTCTTCGACTACGTTTACGATAAACCTCTTGTCAGGAAATCGCGTAAACAGAAGCTTCGCTCCGGCAGCCGTTGCTGGTAGCACCAGATTCAAGAGAATCCTGCTCAGATCAGGGCACGATCTCGCCGCGGGTTGGCGATGAAACCGCGAGAGAAAAAATTTTGAAAAGAGCGGCGCGAAAACTGGCCGCGCCAAAAGTGCGAATCAATTCGGACGAATTTTTTATGAATTATTCTTGACGACATTTCGACTCTTCAACCGAATCGTTGTCGGATTCCTTCTATAGGTGCCTTGAAATATGCGCTGTTTCTTTCGTTTGAAATGTTTACAGCTCCTCGTCCGCTGTTTCATCGCCCTCGAAAATTTTCGTTCGCAGGGCAACGTCGTGCGTTTTAAGGGGACGAATTTCCCGTGTTAGAAACCTTTCCGATGAAACACCTCAAATCCCTTTCTGATTCAGATCTGCTCAGTCAAACCCAATCGCTTGTCAGGCGCGAACGTGAATTGACGACCGAACTTCTGTGGCACCTCAGGGAAGTGGAGGTGAGACGTCTTTATGCAGGACAAGGGTACAGCTCCCTTTTCGATTATGTCAGGCGGGGGCTTGGCTATTGCGAGGGTAGCGCAGACAGAAGGATTTCGGCGATGCGTCTACTGAAAGAGTTGCCGGAGATCGAGCCTGCATTGAAAACCGGAGAACTCAGCTTATCGAATGCAAGCGCGCTTCAGCACTTCTTGAAAGAAGAGGAGAAGGATCGAGGCAAAACGTATTCCCATATCGCGAAGAAGGAACTCGTGGCGAAGGTCACCGGCAAATCACGCCGAGACTGCGATCGGCTTCTCGCGGAGCTTGCGCCCGAGACATCCAGGCCGGAACATGCCCGGCCGATTTCGGCCACCCAAACCGAAATTCGCTTCACTGCTGAAGAGACACTCCTCGCCAAGATCGAAAAACTGAAAGCTCTCCTTTCTCATCGCAATCCGAACCCTTCCTACGCCGAACTGATTGAG
>DATDSK010000241.1:0-8789 GCA_035291325.1 Bdellovibrionota bacterium
ATGCTGAAGTCGAAGTGTTGCGTCAGCATAAGAACGATGCGTGGCTTTGGTCTGCCGCCAATCTTCTCCTCGTGACTCCAGGGATCGTCGCAGGAAGGGTTTCGTCTCCGGCCGCTTCCGCCACTTTGAACCGCGTGCAGAGGGTGTCGAACGGAGTTGGCTATGTGTGGTTCGGTTCGATGGCCTACGACTTCTTGAAAGAACGCGGGATAATCCCGGCCGGCTTTCTTTCAAGAAGTCATTAATCGAGATCTAGAGAGCCGGTTCGCTTTTGCGTTCGGCACCTTTTTCAGATTCAGGGCTCGAAGAAGACGATGAATCTTTCAATTGTTTGGCTTTGCTGCCGGTCACTCCGACACCGCCGATGACTGCGCCTTTGCCGAGGATAGTGTCGAGTGTCCCGCGAAGCTCTTTAGCCTGAGTCGGCGTGAGACCATCGTCATAATAGGGCGCCTTGAGTCCCTTTCCCGGCTTTGCAGAACCCGATCCGCCATAATACTCGATGAGGTTTTTCTGAGTGAATTCGAGGTGGCTGGCGGCGTCTTCTTTTCCGCGATTCGCGGCTCGTGCCGAACGCTTTTCAACCTCATGTGACATTTTGTCGAGAAATTCTTTTCTTTGAGCTGGGTTGCCTTTCAGCTTCCTCATAACGGCTTCCGCATCGGCGCGCATACTCGCGCTCATCGTGGACAAGACCCGCTTTGGCAGCTTTGTCGGGATCTTCGGGCCCGCTAAAGCCGGTATCGAAAATGCGAAGCTACAGATGACCGTGAAAGCGCAAATAGACTGTTTCATAAAATACCTTTCTCCCTCTCTTGATCTCTCGTTACTTAATTTTTGCAAGGCGCATACCCATGATAAATGAAATTCTCAACGAAATCTTCAATGATGTCCAGCGGTAGATCCCTCGAAAATCGCTTCGCGCACGGATAGAGTCGAAAAGTTCGTCAGGTGATCTAAAACTAGACGGGGGATTTTTTTGGTCTTCTCTTTCGGCGCGGCCCGGATAATTCCTTTTCGAGCTTTTCCGCCAATTGAACCCGGGCTTCGCGTCTGTGCTGAGCTTCCCTGTTTCGGCGCTTATCTTCAGCCGTTTTGGGTGAGATCGCCGGGACGGGAGTTGGCTTGCCGTTCTCGTCCAGCGCGACAAAGGTCGTGTATGCGGTTGCGGTGTGCGTAATTGTTCCCGTGAGCGGGTCTTCCGACTCGACCCGCACGCCGACTTCCATTGAGGTGCGGGCGGCGTAATTGACTCGAGCCTTTAGATAAACAATTTGTCCTACCCTTACCGGAGCGCGGAAGTGGAGCGCATCGAGTGACGCCGTGACAACGGTTCTTCGGGAATGCCTGGAAGCCGCGATCGCGGCAGTGATATCGATCCAGCTCATCACTTTTCCGCCGAATACGGTACCCAGGAAATTCGCGTCTGAAGGCAACACCAGCTCGGTCGTGATGGCAGAAGAGGCTTCAGGTGTTTTTTTCATTCGTGCTCCGTTCTGAGTCCGCAAGGGCTCCTGGCGACTGGCCCGATTGTCCCGTTTGTTCATGATCAACGACCCTCAGCGGATGCTTATAACGAACGGAGTTGACGAGGACAAGCCTCGGGCTTCAGGATCGGAGAGTGGGACCTCGTACTTTGATCGGGCTGATTATCTGTAATTTGATCTGGTCGCTGCATCCGGCCATGGCGAAATCGCTTCTCTCGGATTTCAGCCCCGCCCAGGTAGCATGGCTACGCTATGGATCGGCTCTGCTTTCTTATTTGGCCGTGGTTTTGGCCTTCCGGAGTTTCCGCCCGTTTTCCCACGCGGTTTTCAAGCCGTTCTGGGTTCCAAAGACCCGGCAGGACTGGGCCTTGCTTTTCGCTATGGGGTTTTTTCCATTCTGCTTCAGTCCTCTTCTTCAGCTTACCGGTTTGGCAGCTTCGCGCGCGGTCGATAATGCGCTCATCGTAGCCATGGAGCCCCTCGTGACGGTGGTTCTGGCATGGCTCGTATTGAGGGAGGCAATCTCATTTTTTTACGCCTTGACGTTCGGGCTGGCTTTGTTCGGTTTTGGGCTGCTCACCGACGTCCAACCGGGGGCCTTGGAATGGAACGGGCACCTGGCCGGGAATCTTTTGATTCTTGTCTCAATGAGCGGAGAAGCGGCCTATTCGGTTTTTGGCAGAAAGCTGACGGCTCGGCATGAGCCTGTCGCGATCTTTGGTTCGGCAATTACCGCGGGCGTGATCTTGCTGACGATGGCCGGTCCCTTCTTCGGTGTTGTGGCGACCGGATTTACGTCTGATCAGTTCACGGTGAGGAATGTCCTTTGTCTCCTCTGGATGGGGCCGCTCGGAACAATGGCGACTTACCTCTACTGGATGATTGCCCTTTCACGGGCACCCGTCGCGGCTTTGGCGATCACGCTTTTCATTCAGCCGCTTTTTGGAGCGCTCTGGGGTTATGCCCTTTTGGAAGAACGCTTGTCGTTGATGCAGGCCATTGGCGGCGGCTTGATCCTCTTGGCTGTCCTGGTGAGCATGTGGCGGCGTTCCAACGCGAAGTATGAGGGTCACATTCATGCGGTGAGGCAAGCTTGTCCGGGGGCGCCAATCCCTCCCAAATCATGACGGAATTGCCGCTCGAGAAAATCGTAAAAAAAATAAAATTGGAGCTTGTGAATCCGGAACGGAGCTTTCTATACTTGACCCGTGGAGGGAGAAATGGACGTCTCCGATTCAGAACAACTTGGGGGACAGAAGCTACTCGAAACAGTCGCTTCTTTGACTGGTTTACCCGAGCAGATAGCCTATGCGGAACTGACCCAAATCCTTCATCTTGCCGGACAAAATTCCGGTGATCTGACTTTGGATGGTCTTCGTGCCGCAATGCTCGCGTACCTGGAAACCCTCGATGCCGGAATCACCGAAGCAGGCGAAACTGGCTTATCAGACGCTCAGTAGCAAGATCCTGCTCTTATAGCAGCGCGTCGTTGTATGCTGGGTATGCTGGGCCTGCGGGAATCCCCCCTTGGGGCTGACTATTCCGCTGGCAATCATTCTCGTGAGCACACGGCTTGCGAGTGTTGATTTTTTGACGTTAATTTTTCAGGAATTTTTCGCTTTTGCTCGATCGTTTCAAAAAAATTACTTAGCCCAGAGCAACATTTCTTCGGGACATGTATACTGAGAACGGAAATCAGTACCATTGTCATTTTTGATGAATAGGAGGGGGTCTCTCATATGTTGATCAGGTCATCTCAAAGCACGGTTCCCGCAGATTTGATCCGTCCGGACCTGGTCGGCTTCAACACTTTTACGGGAAATCCTCAGGCAAATTACATTCCGAATCCTATTGTTGTCGAACAGACCGCCCGCGGAGAGCGTCAGTATGACATCTATTCCAGACTTCTCCTCGACCGGATTATCTTCTTGGGGACCGAGGTGAACGATACGGTTGCGAATCTCCTCGTAGCTCAAATGTTTTTCCTCGAATCATCCGATCCGGACAAAGACATTCACCTGTATATCAATTCACCAGGTGGATCCGTCTACTCGGGGTTGGCGATATACGACGTCATGCAATTCATTAAATCGGATGTGTGCACGTATTGCATTGGAATGGCTGCGAGCATGGGGGCCTTACTTCTAGCCTCCGGCGCGCACGGGAAACGATTCAGCCTTCCGCATAGCCGGATCATGATCCACCAACCTCTCGGGGGGGCGAAGGGGCAGGCTTCCGATATCGAGATTCAGGCGAAGGAAATTCTATATTTGAAAGAAAGGCTCAACCAGATTCTGGCGATCCATTCTGGCCGGAGCATGGAGCAGGTCCAGAAGGATACGGACCGGGACAATTATCTTTCGGCGAAAGACGCGATGGAATACGGGCTGATCGATAAGGTCGTCGAAAAACGCGGGCTGGTTTGAGAAGGTCACTGGTGATTAGGCTAGTTTTCATCATGAGATTTAGGGGAGTTTAGAGGAGAACTATGGACGGAAGAAAATACGGTGATGGTTTCGGTAATCTTTGCTGCTCGTTTTGTGGCAAGAATCAACGCGAAGTAAAGAAGCTTATCGCCGGACCGACGGTCTACATTTGCGATGAATGCATCGAGCTTTGCAATGACATCATTGCCGAAGAGGGGCAGAAGGAGTCACCGGCGCGTTCTTCGCAGGCAATTCCGAAACCTGCCGAAATCAAATCCACATTGGATCAATACGTTATCGGTCAGGAGCGCGCGAAACGTGTTCTGTCGGTCGCTGTTTACAACCACTATAAACGCATTCAGCATCAGACCGAGAGAAAGAGCAGCAAGGAAAAGGACGGCGTTGAGCTTCAGAAGAGCAATATCTTGCTCATTGGTCCGACCGGATCCGGAAAAACCCTGCTTGCCCAAACGCTTGCGAAACTTCTGAACGTGCCTTTCGCGATGGCTGATGCCACCACGCTTACTGAAGCGGGGTACGTCGGAGAAGACGTCGAAAACATCATTTTGAATCTGCTCCAGAACTGCGACAACAACGTTGAGCGTGCGCAGAAGGGTATCGTGTACATCGATGAAGTCGATAAGATTTCCCGAAAAAGCGAGAACCCCTCGATCACCCGCGATGTCAGCGGCGAGGGTGTTCAGCAGGCGCTCCTCAAAATCATCGAGGGCACTATCGCGAATGTTCCCCCCAAAGGCGGGCGCAAGCACCCGCAGCAGGAATTTGTTCAGGTAGATACCTCGAACATTCTTTTCATCTGCGGTGGGGCCTTTGTCGGGCTCGACAAGATTATCGCGATGAGAAAAGGCAAGAGGAGCCTCGGACTCCAGGCGAATATCACTTCGAAAAGCGAGGAATCGGTTTCGAAAGTTTTGGCGCAGGTCGAACCCGAGGATCTGATCAAATTTGGAATCATTCCTGAATTCATCGGACGCTTGCCGATCGTGGCAACGCTCGAGGAGCTGGACGAGAAAGCGCTCGTTGAGATCCTGACCAGGCCACGAAACGCCCTGACCAAACAGTATTCGAAATTATTCGAATACGACGGCGTGGCTCTCGAATTCGAACCCGATGCTCTGGAAGCAGTCGCCAAGGAAGCCATCAAACGCAATACGGGTGCGCGCGGCCTTCGCGCAATTCTGGAACAGGCGATGCTTGAGGTGATGTACGACCTTCCCGCGAAGACGAACATCAAGAAGTGCATCGTGACCAAGAATACCGTATTGAAGGGCGAACGCCCCGTCATGGTTCTTGCCGACGGCGCGGAAGCCACAAAAGCCGCGGGATCTGATAAAGCGGAAATCGCCTGACCCGGTTTGTTGAGTCGACTGGAAATTGACGCTTTGGTGCGCCGCGCGCAGCGGTGAGCGCCAATATCCGATCGCCAGTGCAGGTCGGCGCACGTCCAGGCCGCGACCGGCCGATCTTTGCAGTCGTTCTTCTTTACAGCGGAACGCGGGAATGCTGTAGTTAAATAGAGGGATTGGGAACTTGCCCGCGAGTCACGACCGAATCGCGACAACGAACCGCGCGCAACAAGAAGGGTGCGTATATGAGCAAAGAATCCAGGAAAGTCGGTGCCCGAATCACTGTCCCGCTGCTTCCGCTCCGGGACGTTATCATCTTCCCGCACATGGTAGTCCCGTTGTTTGTCGGCCGCGAGAAGTCGATCAATGCGCTTGAAGAATGCGTCAACAAAAAGCTGGATTTGTTCTTGGTCGCTCAGCGGCAGGCCACTACCGTCACCCCCGGCGAAAAGGACATTTTCACGGTCGGTACGCTAGGGACGATTCTTCAGATTCTCAGGCTGCCTGATAACACCGTAAAGGTCCTGATCGAGGGCCGGCGCCGCGCCCGTATTCTCGAGTATCGGGAAACGGACCGGCTGATCGAAGCCGAGGTTGAGGAGCTGGTTGACATAAGCGGCAGCGGCCTCGAGATGGAAGCGTTGATCCGCTCCTTGAAGGGGACCTTCGAAAATTATGTGAAGCTGAACAAGCGAATTCCGCCCGAGATGCTGATGAGCGTGAATACGGTCGAGGACCCTTCACGGATTGCTGATCTGATCGTCGCGCACCTGAATCTCAAGCTTGAGGACAAGCAGGAGATTCTCGAGGCTCAGGACCCCGCCAAGCGGCTCGAGAAGCTTTTGCAGCTGATGCAGGGGGAAATCGAGATTCTGCAGGTCGAGCGGCGAATCCGGTCGCGCGTGAAAAAACAGATGGAGCGCTCGCAAAAGGAGTACTACCTGAACGAGCAGATGCAGGCGATCCAAAAGGAACTCGGCGAAAAGGACGAATTCAAAGCCGAGATCATGGCCTTGGAAAAGCAGATTCGCACGAAAGCCATGTCCAAGGAAGCCAAGGAGAAAGCCACCCGAGAGCTGAAAAAATTGAAAATGATGTCGCCGATGTCGGCCGAGGCGACCGTCGTACGCAATTACATTGACTGGCTGATCGGACTTCCATGGGCCGAATATACAACCGACCGCCATGATATCAAGATTGCCGAGCAGGTGCTTGAGGAAGATCACTACGGGCTCGAAGAGGTCAAGGAGCGAATACTTGAATACCTCGCCGTCTGGGTGCTGACCGACAACACCAAAGGGCAGATCCTCTGCTTCGTGGGGCCTCCGGGAGTCGGTAAAACATCGCTCGCGAAATCCGTTGCCCGGTCGTTGAATAAAAAATTCGTGCGCTGCTCGTTGGGCGGCGTTCGTGATGAAGCGGAGATCAGGGGGCATCGACGAACGTACGTTGGCGCCCTGCCGGGGAAGATCATTCAGTCGCTCAAGAAAGCGGGCTCATCGAATCCCGTTTTCCTTCTCGACGAAGTAGACAAGATGAGCATGGATTTTCGAGGGGACCCGTCCTCCGCATTGCTTGAAGTGCTCGATCCTGAACAGAACGTCGCGTTTGGCGATCATTACCTCGAAGTTGATTACGATTGTTCGAAAGTGATGTTTCTCCTGACCGCGAATACACTGCACACCATTCCGAAACCGCTTCTTGACCGTATGGAGGTGATCACGATCGCCGGTTATACGGAGGTCGAAAAGTTCAATATCGTTCGCCGATATCTGATCACGAAACAGATGGAAGCCCACGGGCTGCAGGAAGGGGACATCGAAATCACGGATGAAGCCGTTTACGGGCTGATCAGGAATTACACCCGAGAGGCGGGTGTGAGAAACGTCGAGCGTGCTGTTGCGAACGTGTGTCGAAAAGCCGCCAAGAAGCTTGTTGAAAAGAGAGGCGCGGCTGGGATTCCGGTTCGAACGCCCGCGGAATCCGAGAAGATCGAAGGCGGAGTTAAGAAATCGAAATCAGCGAAGGCAGCGACTCTCGCCGAAAAACTTCCCACCATCAGGATCACGGAAGCGGACCTGGAAGAAATGCTTGGCCCCGCCAAGTACACGGTCAGCAAAGCAGAGGAACAGAATGAGATAGGTCTGACCAATGGCCTCGCTTACACGGATTCCGGCGGCGATATGCTCCAGATTGAAGTCAGTGTCGTTCCCGGAAAGGGTGGCGTGAAAATCACGGGGAAGCTCGGCGAAGTGATGCAGGAATCCGCGGCAACCGCCATGAGTTATGTGCGGTCGCGGGCTCAGCTTCTCGGGCTCGATAAGGACTTCTATCAGAACATTGATATTCATCTGCATGTTCCCGAAGGCGCGGTTCCCAAAGATGGCCCTTCAGCCGGTATCACGATGGCGACCGCGATCACGAGCGCCCTTTGTAAGATTCCGGTCAAGAGTGACGTAGCAATGACTGGCGAGATCACATTACGCGGTCGGGTATTGCCGATCGGCGGCCTGAAAGAGAAACTCTTGGCGGCCAAGATCGGGAACATTAAAACGGTATTGATTCCGAAGGGTAATGTCCCGGATATTAAGAAGATTCCCAAGGAAATCACGGCCGGGATGACGATCATTCCGGTCGAAAACGCCGATGAGGTTCTGCGCCTCGCATTGGTTTTGGAGAAGCCGGCCGAGTTCCTGATCTCCAAGCCGGAAGTGCCGGTCTCCGTTCTCCCTGCCGAAACGACAGAGGAACGGCCACGCACTGTAAAACATTAGGCTTGACCGCAGGATAACAGTCGTCTATTTTCGTGCCCTTCCCACTTCGGGCTGAAGTTTTGGGCCAAGTCATGGGTATCTAACCGGCCATGACCTGTGTTCGAACTTGACCCAGTACTTTTTTTGGTACACGTCCGAAGCGAAAGTTTGGTTAGGAATACAGCCGTATTCGGACTCGAGTTTAGTTTAGAAGAAAGGAAATGTAGTTCATGCCCACCATTAATCAGCTCATTCGCAGGGGCCGCTCGGCGAAACTCTGGAAGACCAAGTCTCCGGCCTTGCAAAGCTGCCCACAAAGACGCGGCGTCTGCACGCGCGTTTACACCACGACTCCCAAGAAGCCCAATTCAGCGCTTCGCAAGGTCTGCCGCGTTCGTCTGACCAATGGGTACGAGGTTACGTCCTACATTCCGGGAATCGGACACAATCTTCAGGAACACTCAATTGTTCTGATCCGTGGAGGCCGTGTGAAAGACCTTCCGGGTGTTCGTTATCACACGATTCGTGGAACTTTGGACGCGCAGGGCGTTGCCAACCGCAAGCAAAGTCGCTCCAAGTACGGCGCCAAGCGCGGAACAGGTGCGGCGGCGGCAGCAGCAGCGGCACCTGCGGCAAAATAATTTTTCAGTAGTGAGGGTCAAACCAAATGGGTCGTAAGAAATTTATTCGTAAACGGGAAATCCTGCCGGATCCTAAATTCAATGATGTTGTCGTGGCGAAATTCATCAATTCGCT
>DATDSK010000242.1:0-5257 GCA_035291325.1 Bdellovibrionota bacterium
GTCAACCGGACTTTTCAGAAACAGGGCGCGAGCTTCTACGGAAAAGTCATCACGATGGCCCTGTGCACTTACTTTCTCGCGGATCTGACCGCCATCATGGCAGGCCGCTTGATTCCCGAAAGCGCGCCCGGGCGAGGGCACCGAGGCTCTTTGAGTTCGCTCCCCCAGAAGACTCAGGATGAATACAACGTGATCATCGGCCGCAATCTCTTCAACAGCGAACATCGGATTCCGGGTGAAGAAAGTCCGTCCGCAGGAGCTCAGGATTTAGGCGGGCCGGCGACCAAAACCACTCTTCCGTTCAATTTGATCGGAACACTGATCCTGCGTGACGAACTCAAATCGATCGCGACAATCGAGGACAAATCGGCTTCGATGGTTTACCCCGTTAGAATCCAGGACGAAATTCCCTCCAAAGCCAAGATCATCAAGATCGAAGCCACCCGCGTCACCTTCCTGAACGTCGGCTCCGGGCGCCGCGAGTTTGTTGAACTCCCTGAAGACTTCCAGGGGAACGCGCCCAGAATCACTTTGGGCACCCGCGGCGGGCCCGGAATCGAACAGGTATCGCCGACGCAGTTTAACGTCTCCCGATCCGAGGTGGACCGTGCCCTGGGTGATCTGAATAGTATTCTGACGCAAGCGCGGGCAGTCCCGAATTGGGAAAACGGCGTCCCAAACGGATACAAACTTTTTCAGATCGTTCCCGGAAGTATTTTCGAGAAGCTTGGATTGAAAAACGAGGACGTGATTCTCGGACTCGACGGACAACCCATAAACGACCCCGGCAAAGCATTCGAAATGCTTGGACGTCTCAGAGATTCTCCTCACCTTGAATTACAGGTGAGGAGAGGCGGACGGACTTCCACGTTCGCTTACGATTTTCGCTAAGGAGCCCAGATGGCTAGGCCTAAGAAGGTAACAGACAGGAAGTTTGAAAAATCGTGGCTGGATTGGCTCGAGATCACGGCGGCGCTGACCGGCTTGATCGGGACGGCCACCCTCATCGCGCTCCTGGCCGAGCACTCCTGGGCCGAGCCGCCGGGCCGTGGCGGATTTCAATCGGGAGCGCGCCCGTTTACGAATCCCTACGCAAACGCACCGGGTGGCCGACCCGGAGGTCCCGGCCCCGATGATTTTTACGATGATGATGATGAAGAGGACCTCGATTTCGAGGAGAGACCGCCCGGATTTCCCCCTCCTCGCGCCTCACAACCTTCGGTTTCCAGTCCTGGCGGCGCTCCCAACCCGCAGCAGAAGGCCATTTCGATGGGCGGGGGGTCGGCGGGAAACGTGATTCAGCACGCGGAACCGCCCAAAAGCATTCACGTGGACAATGAAACCGGCGAAGGCAGCAAGGAAGTGGTGACGGATTTCAATTTTCCCGACGCCGACATCATGGATATCGCGAAGACGCTCGGCAAACTGACCGGCAAGAACTTCATTCTGGATAAGGACGTGAAGGGCAGGATCACGATCATCTCGAATTCGCCGGTAACGGTCGGAGACGCCTGGCGCGCTTTCCTCACCGCCCTCGATATCAACGGCTTCGCGCTGATTCCTTCCGGCAACTTCATCCGTATCGCCCGAAGCCGGGATGCGCGAGACAAGCAGTTGAAGACCTACACGGGCGAGCATTCCCCGGACACGGATACGCTCGTAACCCGCGTTTTCCAGCTCAAGTACATCGACTCCGAAGAAGTCGCCAGAACCTTCAGAAGCTTCATGCCCGCGAACTCCCGGATCATCCCCTATCAACAAACAAATACGGTAATCGTGACGGATACGGGCTCGAATATCTCTAAATTGAATAAGATGCTCGAAATCCTGGACGTAGAAGGCTTTGATGCCGGCATCGAGGTCATTTCCGTCAAGTATGCTTCCGCCGTCGAGATCTCGAAACTCGTCGATCAACTGATCCCGGGAACGGGAGCCGTTCCGGGACAGCCGGGAGGGCCGCGGTTCGGGGCAGCGGCGAAATTCAGCGCAAAGCGGACAAAAGAAGGCGGCATCATCAATAACATCATCGCCGACGACCGCACGAATAACCTGATCGTCCACGCGAATACCAAGGGCGCCGATCAGGTTCGCGAACTCGTGGCCAAGCTCGACCAGCGAATGCCGACGCCCACGGGCGGCGGCAAAGTTCATGTTGTCAGCCTGCAATTCGCCGATGCCGAACAGCTCGCGAACACGCTCAATAACCTTTCGCAATCCACGGGCGGCGGTTTTCGCCCGATTTCAGGTACCGGTACCGGAACAGGCGTAAACCCGATCGCCCAGTCCCTCTTCGAAGGCGCGATCAAAGTCTCTCCCGATAAGGCGACAAACTCGCTCGTCATTACGGCATCTCCCAGCGACTTTCTCACCGTCCAACGCGTGATCAACAAGCTCGATCTGCCGCGCGATGAAGTCTACGTGGAAATCGTGATCATGGAAATCACGTTGAACCGCGAATTCGCGTTTTCGACAAACGTGATCAATCCCACTTCCGGAATCGGTTTCACGCCCAATACCGACCTCTATGATTTCGTCGCCAATCCCCTATCGCAAAGAGGCGCGCTGCTCGGGTTTACGTCGGGCGGCAAGCGGGAATTCACAATCAGCGGCCAGAAAGTCGAAGTATCGAGCGTCCAGGGCTTGATCAAGGCGATTCAGACGAATTCGAACGCGAACGTCCTCGCGACGCCGCAGATCATCGCCTTGGACAATTCCGAAGCGACCTTCGAATCGTCCGAAAAGATTCCTGTTCCCACGACCACGGCGGTTCAAGGCGCGGGGGTCTCGACTTCGATCACGAAAGAATCCGTATCACTGAAGATGAAGATCAAGCCGCAGATCAACAAGATGTCCAATTTCGTGAAACTTGACATCGAGGCGCAGCTCGCTGATATCAGCAACCGGGCGCCGCCGGCCCAGGTCGCCGGCCTCGCCTTCGCGACGACCGAGCGAAACGCGAAAACCACGGTAGTGGTCGGTGACGCCGACAGCGTCGTCATCGGCGGACTGGTCCGCGACAAAATCAATGATAGCGTCAGCAAAATCCCCGTTCTGGGCGACATTCCACTGCTCGGCTGGCTGTTCCGCGCGAAGAATTCGACTTCCGAAAAAACGAACTTGCTTATCTTTCTTACACCCCATATCGTGCGCCAGTACGACAAGATCCGGGCAGTTCTCGACAAGAAGTTGAAAGAACGCGACGACTTCATCGAGGAGAATGCCGGTGGCGTCGACCCGCTCAGAAAAGTCAGGGACGAAATGATTCGTAATCTCCCCGACATTAAGGAGCTGACCAAAAAACCGGACACTACCGCGACGCTCGGAGAGGACGATTCCAGTCCCATCACTCAGGACGGGAACCCTTTCTCACGCCGGAGAGCCAGATCCGAAAACACCACGCCTCCGGGCCCGGCTGTCGGTACCGAGATTGCCCCGCCGTTCGTTCCGCCAAACGACGGCGGGCCGTCAAGTGCGGCACCTGAAACAGCACCCCCGCCCGAGCCTCCAACGTGAGACCGCAAAAGGAGCTCAGGACCAGCATGACATGCCGAAAGAGTAACGAAGGAACATGAAAAACACGCACGCAGCAGCACAAGCCGGAAAGACATCGCCCATGCTGGGGCAGATCCTGCTCCAGCATACGTCGATGACCGAAGCGCAGCTTGATGAGGCCCTGAGCATCCAGCAGCGCGAGGGCGGCCTTCTGGGCGAGATTCTCGTCCGCAAGAACATGATCCAGTCACACGAGATCATGCGCGCGCTCTGCATTCAAATCGGCCTTCAGTTCGTCGACGATCTCAAAGCGAACGAGATCAATCCCCTTCTCATTAACGACATTCCGATCAATTACGCGAAAATGAAGGAGATCATCCCGATCGCGAAGGAGCAAGCGGGCAACGGCGAAACTCTCGTGATCGCCGTCGCGGACCCGTTCAACGAAACGCTTGCCGGTGACCTGCGGGCGCTCACCGGCCTCCCTATCAAGATCGTCGTCAGTACGAGCATGAGGATTCAGGAGGCCATCAATCGCCTCTATGAAAGAAGTACCGCCAATCTGGTCGACAAGATCGAGGGGGAATTCGAAGAAGCTTACGACCTCGAAGGGCCGATTGATATTCTGGAGGCGACCGAGGACGACGCTCCCGTCATCCGCTTCGTGAACTCGCTCATTTTCCGCGCGGTGAAGGAAAAGGCTTCTGATATTCACATCGAGCCGTTCGAAAAGGAATTTGTCGTCCGCTTCCGCATCGACGGCGTTCTCTACGACATTATCCGTCAGCCCAAGCGCGCGCATGCGGCGATTTCCTCGCGTATCAAAGTCATGGGCACGCTCGATATCGCCGAAAAGCGGCTGCCGCAGGACGGACGCATCAAAATCAAGATCGCCGGCAAGGACATCGATATCCGCCTTTCGACCGTGCCCACGATTTTCGGCGAGCGTCTCGTCATGCGTATTCTCGAGCAGACCGGAACGGTCCTGCAGCTGGAGCAGCTCGGATTTTCGGAGGCGAGCTGCGCAATCATCGAGAAGCTCATTTTCCGCAAATACGGCATCATTCTCGTGACCGGGCCGACCGGCAGCGGTAAATCGACCACGCTTTCGGCGTGTCTGGTGAAGCTGAACAGCCCCGAGCGCAATATTCTCACGGTCGAGGATCCCATCGAGTACCAGATCCCCGGAATCAACCAGGTCCAGGTGAACGCGAAAATCGAGCTGACTTTCGCCAGAGCTCTCCGGGCGTTTCTGCGCCAGAATCCGGACATCATCATGGTCGGCGAAATTCGTGACAAAGAAACCGCTGAGATCGCCATCAACGCTTCCCTCACCGGCCACCTCGTGCTCTCGACGCTTCATACGAACGACGCTTCGGGTGCCGCTACCCGCTTGATCGACATGGGCGTCGAACCATTCCTGGTCGCGAGTTCCCTTCTGGGCATCATCGCGCAGCGCCTGATCCGTAAGGTCTGCACAAAATGCCGCGAACCTCACAAGCCCTCGAACTTCGAACTTCAGGAGCTTGGACTCGCGAAAATCCCGCCGGACGCCGTTTTCTATAAAGCGGTCGGCTGCCCGACCTGCTCGCATAGCGGCTACTCGGGACGAACCGTCATTCACGAACTCCTGCTGATCGACGACGAAGTCCGATCGCTCATCATCCGGAATTCCGACGCGAACAGCATCAAAAAGATAGCCGTGGATCACGGCATGATCACCTTGCGCGAAGACGGCGTTGCAAAGGTTTTGACCGGGGTCACG
>DATDSK010000243.1:0-16998 GCA_035291325.1 Bdellovibrionota bacterium
GAAGTTTCGCAGAATTCGGAATCTGATTGGAACTTTGCCCGCCGCAAAATGAAGCATTAGGTGAATAGCCCAACCCGCGATACAGAACACGGGATAAACATTTCGGAGAGCTGACATGGAGAAGATGCCATTGGAGACCCAGAAGAGCCAAAAGAACCCAAAAACAACGATGAACATGAAGTCCGCAGGCGAAACCATCCGGGCACAGGCCGGAGGAGAAGCGTTCGCAATGACAGGAACGGTCGAAATGATCACCCCCGTGGTCTCGGAATCCCGTCGAAAACGGCCGGGGAATTCGACCCCCGCCTCGGGACGGCATCATTCGGAAGGCGTTCCAATAGACCGTTATTTCACGGCAAAACATGCCAAAGCTGGAATCGATCCGATGGATGCGGTCGAATACGTCAAGTCATCTTCGAAGATCAAAGACACGGATGGTCGCACTGTTTTTGAGATGAAGGACGTGGAAGTTCCTGCTGCCTGGACTCAGCTCGCGGTGGATATCCTGGTTTCCAAGTATTTCAGGAAGGCGGGAGTGCCGGGCACGGGGCATGAGACCTCCATTCGGCAAGTGATTCGTCGGCTTGCACATACCCTCAGGACCGCGGGCGAACAAATGGGCTATTTTTCGGCCGCATCAGCCGAGATTTTCGAAGCCGAGCTTTCGCACCTGCTCTTGAATCAGATGGGGGCTTTCAATTCACCTGTCTGGTTCAATCTCGGCCTCCATCATGAATATGGAATCTCCGGGACCGGTGGCAATTTCGCGTGGGATCCCGCCGCGATGAGGGTCGTCGAAACCAAGGACGCGTATTCACGACCTCAGTGTTCGGCCTGTTTCATTCAGGCTGTCGACGATGACCTCATGTCGATTTTTCAGCTTGTGAAGAACGAGGCGCGCCTCTTCAAATACGGTTCGGGGACCGGAACCAATTTTTCAAAAGTCCGTGGACGGCAGGAGAAGCTTTCGGGCGGAGGACTTTCATCCGGATTAATGAGCTTTCTCGAGGTATTTGACAAAGGAGCCGGTGCCACGAAGTCGGGGGGGACAACCCGCCGCGCGGCCAAGATGGTCTGCCTTGACATGGATCATCCGGAAATTCTGGATTTTATTACTTGGAAAAGCAGGGAAGAGCGCAAGGTCGCGGCATTGATCGCGGCTGGTTACAGTGCTGACTTCAACGGTGATGCTTATAAAACCGTCTCGGGGCAAAACGCGAACAATTCTGTCCGCGTAACCGACGATTTCATGCATGCCGTCGAGCAAGGCGGGAAATGGCATACGAGGGCCCGAACGAGTGGCGAGGTGATCGATACGTACGAAGCAAAGATGCTTTGGAAGACGATTGCCGAAGCAGCGTGGGCTTGCGCTGATCCGGGACTTCAGTTTGATTCCACGATCAATAATTGGCATACTTGTTTGAATACGGATCAAATTCGAGCGTCCAATCCGTGTTCCGAGTTCATGTTTCTTGACGACACGGCCTGCAATCTCGCTTCCCTGAATCTCGTCAAATTCCTTAATCCGGATGGGACGTTCGATATTGAAGCCTACCGGAAGGCGAGCAGGATCTTCATCATTTCCCAGGAAATCCTGGTGGCTCTCTCAAGTTACCCGACGGAACGGATTGCGCAGAACTCATACAAATTCAGGCCGCTCGGTCTGGGTTACGCGAATCTCGGGACTTTGCTCATGCTCAAGGGAATTCCTTATGACAGCGACGAGGGTCGCGCCTGGGCCGCCGCGTTGACCGCGATCATGTCCGGCCATGCGTACGCGGTGAGCGCTGAAGAAGCTGCGGTGAAGGGGACTTTCGACGGTTTTCCGGAAAATCGTGAATCCATGCTCAAGGTGATCGCGAAACACCGGGATGCGGCTTATTCCATCGATGAGACCAAAGTACCGAAGGATCTCGTCGAGGCGGCCCGCCAGGACTGGGATCTCGCCTTGAACCTGGGCCAGAAATACGGCTACCGCAACGCACAGGTGACGGTTCTCGCGCCGACCGGAACCATCGGCCTTCTGATGGATTGCGATACGACGGGGGTAGAACCGGATTTTGCTCTCGTTAAATTCAAGAAGCTCGCCGGCGGTGGCTATTTCAAGATCGTGAATCAGTCCGTTACCCTGGCGCTCAGCAATCTTGGCTATTCCGAGACTCAGATTGCCGATATCCTCCGGTACCTCCTCGGAGCCATGAGTTTGAACGGGACTCCTCACGTCAATCGGGAATTCCTAAGTTCAAAAGGGCTCACGGATGCTGAAATCACGAAAATCGAAAAGGCCCTGCCCGGCACTTTCGAGCTTACAAATGCGTTTAGCCGATATTCAATGGCTGACGAAACCCTGAAGAGGATCGGCGTTCCTGCCGAGGTCTATGAAAAAGCGACATTTAATTTCTTGAGCTGGGCCGGTCTGAGTTCTCAGCAGATCGCCGAAGCCAATGAGGCCATCTGTGGGACAATGACTGTCGAGGGTGCGCCTCATATCAAGAAAGAGCATTTGGCGGTTTTCGATTGCGCGAACAAATGCGGGAACAAGGGAGAGCGGTTTATCGCGCCCATGGGTCACGTCAATATGATGGCGGCGGTTCAACCGTTCCTTTCCGGAGCGATCTCAAAAACCGTGAACCTTCCGAATGAAACCACGGTTGAGGAAATTCAGGACATCTACTATCAAGCTTGGAAGAAAGGTTTGAAGGCCATCGCCCTTTACCGGGACGGGTGCAAATTATCCCAGCCGCTCTCGACCAAGTCCGAGACAAAAACGGAAAAGACCGAGGCGAAACCGGCAGCAATTCCAGTCGCCGCCACGCCTCGCCCGGTTACGGTTCCGGCTCCCGAAACCAACATTTCCAAACCGCCTCGGCGCAAGCTTCCCGCTAAACGCCGTGGCTTCACTCAGGAGGCCGGCGTCGCCGGGCATAAGGTCTATCTTCGTACCGGCGAATATGACGACGGTACCTTGGGCGAGGTTTTCATCGACATGCATAAGGAGGGCGCCGCTTACCGCTCCATGATGAATTGCTTCGCGATATCCGTGAGCCTTGGGCTTCAATACGGCGTGCCCCTGAAGGAATTCGTCGATAAGTTTACCTTTACCCGTTTTGAACCCTCGGGGATCGTGGACGGCCATCCAAATGTCAAAATGGCCACTTCGATCGTGGATTACATTTTCCGGGTTCTCGGAATGGAGTATCTCGGCAGGACGGACTTCGTGCAGGTGAAGCCCGTCGTCGATCTTACGGCGGAAAAGGGTGCCGCCGAAAAAACTTATCCCAAGAATCCATCCGCGCTGATCGCAATCGCGGCGAGCGCGAAATCCGCTCTCGAAGCAGCCGTCACCACGGACGTTACCGCGGCGGGCGGAACCCTTTCGGGGCACCTTGCCGAGATGATGGGGGATGCCCCTCCGTGCGATAGTTGCGGACATACGACGGTTCGCAACGGCGCCTGCTACAAATGCCTGAACTGTGGAAACAGCATGGGCTGCAGCTAAGGGCGATCGAGGAAAACGGTACTCATTTTCCCGTATCACTCGTCCCTAATCCATTACATACTGGTTAGGGAGGCACCTCCATGATCGGGATTGTGGCTAAGAACGAGCTGGATTGTGAGTACTACAAAGGAATCATCGGGAATACCGCGACCGTCCGGATTTTTCACGGTCTTGACTCCCTGAAGCAGAACCACGCGAAAGAGGCATTCGTTGGATTTGTGGTTGATTCAAGGGCGGTGGTCAGTGGTTCTCCGGAAGAAAAGCAATTTTTCGGTGAACTTCAAAAGTCCTTCCCCGTCCTGAGGGTGACCATCAATCCGTTGAGCCAGAAATGCACGGGAGTTGTGCATTCGAGCACCATGAGTGAACACGATGCTTTCCAATGGCTTTTTGACCAGTGTTCCGGGGCTAAGCCGAAGGCCATTCGAAATCGAAGACGGCGGCCGGTTTTTCTTAATCTCACGATTTCGAACGGACTTTCCGCGTCAGAGAAAGAAACCATTCGCGCGAATACCGCGGATGCGTCTGACGAAGGTATGTTTATCGTGAGTCTGGCGGATAAAAAGCCGGGAGATCGCGTCTGGGTTACCATTCGGGATTTCTCGGATTCCACGCCGATCGAGGGGGAAGTCCGGTGGTGTCTGCCTTGGGGCGCGAGTTCACACCACTTGCCAGGATTCGGTATCCAAATTACCAAAATGAGCCCGGTTCAGATCAGCGAGCTTGACTCGCATTGCGACAGGGTTGCTATCCGTTAAATCAGACCTCGGATTCCTCGGAAAGTTCCAGCTCTTCAGAATCCCCGGGCGGAGCGGGTGTTTTCACCGCCTTCGGCCAGTCGAAAGGCAATGCTGCCTCGAGTTCCAGAGCCATTCCGTTTCGCAAAGGAAATCTGAGGCGCCAGGCGTGCAACCATAGCCGGCTGGACGGCGCCCCTTTGTATAACGGATCCCCGAGGATGGGCCACCGGATGGAAGCCAGATGACACCGGATTTGATGCATTACCCCGGTTTCAATCTCGATTTCGAGATCCGCCGTGAGGCTTGGCTTCTCTGAATCGGAGTTCGAGGAGATGAGTTCCACGGAACGTAAATAAGTGGTCGCCGCGAGGGGCTTACCGCGAATTCGCGCTTTGAGCTCGGGACGGTTTCTGACGAGCGCTATCATCCTTTTCGCGGAACGGATGTCGTGGGCGAGCGGAAAATCGATAGTCGTTTTGGGCGGCAATCTTGGCTCGTGGCTTTTCGCAACGGCGCGGTAAATCTTTCGAACGCCGCCTTCTTTCCATTCCGTCTTGAGCCGATCAAATTCATCCTGGGTTTTCGCGAAGACCAGCAGTCCGCTCGTTCCCGTATCCAAGCGGTGAAGAATCCCCGGTTCCAGCCGACTCGAGCCGACGAGTGACAGTTCTGGAAGTCGTGCAAGAGCGGCGTTGGCGGCAGTGTCTATTTCGTCAGGTCCATGCGGAATGGAAGGGACCCCGGAGATCTTGTGCAGCACGAGCAGATCCTTGTCCTCGTAAACGATGGGGAGGAAACATCCAAGGGGAGATGGGCGCGCCTTAGGTTCGGCCAGTGCTTTCGGATTCCAGTTCAGGATTGTGACCTCATAGTCACCTGGTTGGAGTCGCTCGGAACCGATAGCTGGCGAGCCGTTCAGGAGGATCTGGTTTCTCGCGAACAGCGGCTTCAGTGCGGCACGCGAGAGCTCGGGCGCCTCGGTTCGAAGCTCGGGGAGTAGGAGCTGGTCAAGTCGCGGCTCTTCCGCTTTCCGCTCGGGATCGGGATTGCAATGCAAGGTGAGTTTTAGGGTCCAGGTATCGTCCATGTTCTTCCGTCAGAAGTCGGGCCGCAGGCAGGGGGCACTTGGTTCCAAATGCGCGGTTGTCGGGGTGGCCGTATCGCTTGTAACCGCGACGTTGGTTCCGCAACATCCTTTGCTTGGCGTCCTCTTTCCAGTCTTTCCGCTATTGTTATCATATGTCAGCGTGCAATTGTAAATCGGGTTCGAGGCAATCGCTTCCTCGACTTTGTCAGGCGGGGCGAGTAGCGGGAATCTGCCCCACATAACGGTGTTGATCGCGGTGCGATCGCAAGTTTTGTCAGCACAGATATTTTGCCCGGCCATTTGATCGATGACGAGATCCGCCGGATGACGGGCGAAAGCGGTAGGAGCCGAACCAGCGGGCGGAACCGGGCATCCGGCTCCGGTGACGGCCGGGTAGTTCGAGGCCGAAATTGAATTCAGGGCTGTCGTGGCCGTACATGCCTCGCTTGCGGAGTGTTTCACAACATGCGAGGTGAACGGTTTAACTTTTCCGATGTAAAGCCGCTTTGTGTTGTCCAAGGAGTCAAGCTGCGGGATGTTATCGTTTTGGGTCGGATAGACTTCCGCACACCAGGCGACATTTCCTTCTGAATCTTTGGCGAAATGCAAGGGGGGGTCGACTACCTGTGGTGAGGCCTGAGGTGCGCACGCCAGGAACTCGGTATCTTCGACATAATACGGAACCCAAGGTTTGATTGGCCGGATGTGCAACTCGGGAAGAACCGGGTTTCTGACATTAACCGTTCCGATCGTCACGATCGATTTTTCGTAATCCGTGGTGAAAAGCGGAATTGCCGCTGAACATGAAGCAACGCCGTCTGTCGCGGCATCCGAGTTCGGGAATTGTATTCCGTCGACATTTTTACCGTTCCAACGGGAGTCATTGGTTGAGGCATAAACGGGCTTGTAGCCTCCTGGATAGGCTGGATCGGATTGTTTGAGAACTGCCTTGGCATCAAAGAAGGCGAATGGACAAGGTTTGGGCCCGAGCATGGTGTATGGTTTCAGCGGGTCCGCCGTTCCTGCCGCCACTGGACGGTCCAGTACATAGATCGTGTCGCTTGCGGGCGCCTGGTTGATCGGAGACCCGTTGGTGTCGAAGACCGGCGGATAAATGGCGATGTAGCGTCTCAAGCGGTAGGTGAAACGGATCATTCCGGCCGCGTCCTTGAAAAACGGGCATGTTCCGTCTTTGTTCGGACGCGCGGCGAAGCCGAGGCAGGAGGAAGTCCGGGACGCCGAATCGAACGGAATCAGGTCGTTGCTGAAACATTTCGTCCCGTTCGAGGTTGCGGTACCATCAGAAACCTTGGTGTATGCTTCGACTCCGATCGGGAAATCGGCGGTTGGCCCGAGCGAGAGAGCAAAGGATTTGTCGAGCGGCCAGGTATGGCCCGTTCCCGTATTCGACAGGATCGGCTCCTTGACCTGCGGGCAGATATACCGGGCGTTGCTGAGGTTGATATCCCCGCGCTCACTGTCGCGGATATAGAAATTATAATAATAGGCTTGAGCCGAATTTTCGGGAGCCGGCATGTTCTCGCATCCGTCCGGCATCGAGGTGGTTCCGATCTTCTGTACGCAGAACTGGGTCGCGGAAGGGTAGATTGCCGTATCGCTCGCGTTCGTCTTCGTGGCTCTCATCATCTTATTGCGAACGGCCATGCCCCGTTTGAATTGCTCGTAGCAGCTATATCGCACGATATTGTCGAAGTACCTGCCTTGGTTGTCCTGAAAGCTCCCGACCAGGCCCACGTTGGTTTTCGTGAAGTTGTAGGCAGTCATGCTGAATTGGTTCGGATTGCTCGGACCGGCAATAATGGAAACCCGGATTTGCGTCCCATTCGGGACTTCCTGATTGTACGCCTGGGGCGCATTGCACGTGACCAGGCTCGGTTGCACCTCGAGAACATTGGTCGTTACAGTGCGTGGAATCACGATCGATGATCCCGTCGTTTGATTCACCTCGGACCAGGAAAACTGGCAAAGGCAGGGTTTGGGGGTCAGCGATGATTCGGTAGTCAAGGAACAGACATTCGAAATCATCTCGGTCTGGGATGATTTGAAAAATACGGTCACGACCGGAGGGGTGCTCTGATTCTGGGCATTGGGAATGGTTACGCGTGAGATCTGGTAGGAGTCGCCCAGCGATACGGTCGGGCTCGCGGTCGGCGATGTCAATTCATTGAGCGTCTTGGTGACCCTGGAATTCATGCATGAGGAATAAATGAGAATCGAGGAAGCTATCACCAGCACTTCCGGGATACGCATGATCGTTTTTGAGTTTGCAATCAGTCTCATACTCGATTCCTAATCGGGTTGAATCACGCATGCCGGAAAAACTCCGGGCCGTGTTGGATCGTTCGCGGGGGGATCACCGTTATTGCCGATATCGTGGAGTTTAAGACCATAGTTGATGCGTCGTCTGGGGTCGCAATCGCCTGGCGCCGGGTGGTCCGGGTCGGGAGACAAGCAATCCCCCTTGCCCATGAAACGATACGGGATATACGGATCTCTTTTGGTCACTGACGAGTTCTGCATGTCCGCGGCCATGATGGTCACCGGAGATACCACGAACAGAAAATCAGCGTGATCGAGCGGGACGGGATAGCTGGCCCAGGTGCCCGCGCTATCGTCATATGGAACCCGAGTCGATTTGCTCGGGGAGTTCGGGTTCGGGAAACCGTCTGAACCCGTGCAGAGGTTCATCGGTTTATTTCGGTCCGTGCAGAAAGCGGCGTCGGCTCGCCAGACATCGGTTCCGAGTGGAAGGGGATACGGGCTGTAGTCGAACGCCCCGGAACTCGTGCCGTTCATCGGAGAGCGTAATGCCGATCCATTCGCCTGAGTCGTGCAGCCTGGTCCATCCCACCCCGGGCCATTACCCACGGGACCAATGGCACAGGGATCGGTGAGCCCATTCAGCATCACGCAGCTGTAGGGGTACAGAATTCGTGCGGCTAAAGGGACTGACGGGGCGGCGACCGCATCTCCAATCGCCGGCATTCCGAGGCAGTTCGGGAAGACTTGGCCTCCCGTCGGATAAATGCCGGGATTGCAGTCGATCCTGCCCAGACGGGTGATGCCGGTACTGGTGCGGTATTGGCGCGCCGGCAGATCGGCCCTGAAAAGCCAGAGTTTCGCCCAGTGAAATCCGGGAGGGATCACCGTGTTGTCCGGACAGGTCTCGGTGTTTGAACTTGTCGCGACCGGGGTGGCCGCCCATCCGATCGGAGGATACGGATTATTGTTCGTGCTCGCGGTCGTGTTTCGCCCGGGGATGATGTAGGCGTTTATCGGAACTGAGAAAACCCCGGTGGGCGCTTTGGCGAGGTAAAAAGTAGACCGGTCGTGCTGCCGATCCTGAGGCGGATAGATAATCTTGCTGCCGGCAGCGATTCCGAGGCTATAGATGGTCAGATCGAAATTCATTGCCGGATCGTTGGGCTTGGATGGGCAATGCCATTTCCAGGAGTAGGTGGTGTCACCTGCGTAGAGCGCCATCGCGCGGCCCATGTTAGTGGTAAAAAAGTTCAGCGCGTACGCGAGCCGAGGATCTTCTGATTGGATCGGATCATAGAGCTGCACGTCGAAAAGGTAAGGAATGTGGACGACATCCCTGCACTGATAACGTTGTGCAAGGACAAAAGAAGCGGCATCCGTCGGATCAAGTGTGCTGCCGGTGCCCATGAGTGAGACATTGAGCTCATTTGAATAAGCGTCGTCCAACTGTGTGATGTGGATCTTGACGGTGACTTTCGAGACGGCTGAAGGGATCGCTTCCGGACTGCTGCTTCCGTCATAACCGCAACGGATCAGGTTCGATTCGTGGTAGACCGTATCGGCTTCGATCGTTTCCTCGTTCCCGTTCGGGTTCGTGAAGGTGTATACGCATTTGCAGGTTGTTGCGCTCGCGCTTTCCTCGGCGTTCTGCCCGCCGCCGCCGTTTTCCTTCGAAACACAATATTGCCCCATTGCCCCGCTGCCGTCACCCACGAGATCAAAGCTGCCGGGCCTGTAAGTGCTCTTGACCACCCTCGAAAGCGTGAGCATGGAACTCTCGTTCGGGGACGGAACGTTCGATTCGACGGTTCCGCTGGTCAGGCGCGCGGCAGACTTCAATAAGTTGTTGGTGCATCCGAGCGGGCCCGCGGGCAGGCCGCACAAAAGCAAAGCAGCGATCCCGAATCTGGCGATCCGGGCTGGCGGACGACTGCATTTTGCGACGAACTCTCCCTTCGTCAACACACCCCTGCTCCCGTCATTATAAGCGCTGCAAAGCCCATGCGATCGAAAAAGGCTCTGAAAACGGCGCTTTTAATTGTGAAAATGCCCATTTGCGGCCTTTTTGGCGTGTGTTTTTCAGCTCGAATGCTGAGCTTTGCTGTCAAATAGCGAAAGTTTAATGCGATTTTCCTCGTGCTTTTTGTCCGTCGAAACACTCGACGCTGAATAGTTCTTGGCCAGTTTATCTTCGCGTGATCAGAGTGAATTTTTTGAGAACGTTTCGTTTCCATCTGTGTCACCGGTAACCCAGTTTGAAGAGAGTGGCGCGAACCAGAATCCCACTTCCCGAGTGTCTTTCGATTCGGATGCGGTCGATTCCAGGGTCGATTGATAACGGGATGAGGACCTGTTCATCTTGCAGCTGCCCGGAGGGCGGAGCCAGGATTGAAATCGTGTGCGCGATTTTCGGAAAACTTTCATTCAGGGCGTAGCTGAAATAGCGCGGCTGGAGAATCTGGCTCAACACATCCGCCGATTGTCCGGTTTTTATGAGATGTACTTTAAAGACGGCGTTTTCACCGGGTTGCATGCGGAGGGAATCGGGACGCTGATTTGACGAGCCGAGTGCGAAGTAGGTCAAGTTGAGTAACAGGTTTTCGTTAGGCCCGAGTTGCCTCCGATCGATATCGATGTAAGCGCCCCCGGCGAGCAGCTTGTTCACGGTCGGATCCGTCGTTGCCAGAGGTCCTTTGTTCTGGCACGAATGATCAAGCATCGTGTAATAACCCGTGTTGTAACCCGAAGCCGGCACGAACACCGCAGCCGCGCTCGACAGACCGTTTCCGGACGGGACCTGCGAATCCGGAATGTTTCCGAACGTCGTCACGGCGGTCCAATGATAGCAAGGCGTCGCGGCGGAATCGTCTCTTCGTGCCGTCCAGACTTCCGGTAGTGAATAGCTCCCGCTGCTCCAATTCACGACTCTCGTCAAAGGAGTGCCTGTCGGGATCGCGAGATCGCCAACGGCGTAACCGCCCACCATGATCAGTTTGCGAGACAAAGGGTCATAGCTGAGCGAATGCCCGTATCGGCTGACAGGTGCGGCCGATCCTGCGCACTTGTCAAGCGCGGCCCAGCTGCCCTGGGGATTACCCGTACTCGGAGGGGTATACTCCAGAACCCATGGGATCCCGTTCAACCGTCCGGCCGAATTGTCGGTGACCGCTCGTGGCGGCGCCGCCGTGGTCCCGGTTCTTCCACCTACGAGGATAATCCGATCATGAATCGGATCGTATGCTCCCGCGCCGAGAAAAGACCCGGTATTTCCCGGGTTGCGCGTGTTTGTGGGCGGGTTGAACACCGTTGCGGTGTCCGGCTTTTTTCTGAGCCAACGGCCGATGTAAGCATTGCTCGGGCTGGGTGAATTGGGATTCGCGTCCGATGCCGAAGCCGGTGCGTTCGCGTCGCAAGGCGATCCCGGAATGACGGAAAGGCCATTCCAAGTTTCACCCGTGGATCCTGGACAGAACTTGTAGACGCGATCGAGTGTATTGTACTCTCCCGACTTCAAGCGTCCGCCGAACAAATAGATTTCAGGAATTCTCAGCGGTTTGGCCGCGGTACTGGAGTCCAGGGTGGGTTGCGACATGGTGCGAGTGACCATCACGGCGCCGGCAAGCGGTGGAGGGGAGAGTTCCGTCGTTTCACCCGTATCACTGACCGCGGCGGCATTGAAAGCCTGACGTTTCTTGAATTCCGACAATGATGCCGGGAGACCGCCGTTGTATCCAGCGCCGAGAAGCTGAACTCGATTCCAGGTATGCGTATCGAAATCGTACATCAACGTATCTCCGAGCGTCGGAGCCACGAAGTACTGCGAGAAGTTCTGCCAGTTGTCCCCGGCCACGGCCGGCGCGTGAAGCCCCACTTCTCCGCCGAACAGAATAGCGCGATGGGCGGTCTGGCTTCCTCCGTTAACCGCGTAATCAGCGGTGGAAATCGCCGCGAGGGTTCGCGGGGGTAATTCGTTCATCCTGATCCACTGGCCTTGTGAACCGCTTACAGTGGGATTTGCAGTGGGATCGAAAAGCCAGCGGTCCGTGAAATACCCGCTACCATCGGTTCCCCCTTCCATGAAGATTCCGAAAGAGCAGGGGCGCTCTTTTGAGCAAGTGCTCTCTCCGTTGGCGTTACCGAAATTCGCTTCGATGTTTCTGTTGTAGTAGTTGGCTTCGACCATGCGATGGGAGCGACGGGCTTGCGGGCAGTTAGGATAGCAGGTCAGACCGTTTTCCGGGGTGAGTTGACGCCAGGAGAAGCTGCATGATTCAGTCGCGCAATTTCCGGTGACTTTTAATTCCCAGGTGTAAGGATTGAGGAATCCCGTAACTCGGTTGTAACCTCCGAATACGTAAAAATTTTGCGTGACGTGACTGAAAACCATCGCCGCGTTTGTCAGCGCGGTCGGCGAACTCGGTACTGTTTTGTAAGCCCAGGAAGGTGTTCCACCGTTGTTATAGAGGTAGTAGATCCTGGCTGGATCGGCCATCGTGGGAGCGCCGGGAGCCGACGGGTCCGGCGTCGTCATGCCACCCCAGGCAACGATGATTACGTTCCGGTCCGCGCCGGTGTTCCCGTCCAGTCCTCGAGCCGCGGCCATTCCGGCGGCGCGAGGGGCGGATCCGGCGAACCCGACCGCCACTCGGGCGGCAAGATTGTTGCTGAATCTCCAGTAAGAGCCGGGGTGCCGGAAATCGCAAGTCAGGGAGCCGTTGGTGGCGTATTCTTTACAGTCCGTCCCGCCGAAATAGACGACTTCGTTTTCATATAAATTGAAGCCCGGAAGAAGCGTTGAACCGCCGAACCAGGGCACGCCGTTCACTCCGGCATCCGACCAGTTCGATGGCGAGCGCTGCGTTCCATCCGGCAGGTTCGGCACGCCGATGAATGCCGCGGTGTCAGCGCCTGCCTTTGTGTTGAGCATCATCGCGCCGCACGTGTTCAGGTCAAGGCAACCCGCGCCGCCCGGCGTGTTCTTCGTTAATGATGAGTCGAATCCGCCCATTCCGACGAGCATTGATTCGCGGGTTCCTGAATTGTTCCGGAGCGCGGTGATCCCGAAATTGACCGCGGCGTTCAGACTGCCACCGCGAGGCGGGAAGTCTGGCAGGTACTGCGAAGCCTCGGCGGAGTTGCTCGTCAGCTGTGTATGATAACTGTCCAGCCATTGCGTCGGATTGTCGCCGACTTGAAAAGACTGAGTGTCCACCCATTCCGGACCGTAAGTCGGATTAAATTTATGTGTATCCGTCAAAGCGCCGGTAGGTGAAACGCCCCCGGCGATCACGATCCGATCAGTGAGATCGATGTTGGCGGCCGCGACAGCGCCATTGGTGCTCATGCGGTTCACAGCCATACCTTGAGCGGCTGTATACGCGAATGCCGCGCGTGCTCCGGTCGCCCTGTTTTGCCCGACCGGAACGACGTTCGGACCGCCGCTTGGGATATCGAGCATCGTGATCAGGCTCGAGTTGACAGCCATGGTCGAGGCATCCTGGGATGTCCATTTCTGGGTGCTCAGATCAAAGGACCAGGTGTCGGAAGCTGGTATGCCGAATGCGGAGGTTCCTGAATACGATGCGCCCCCGAAAATAATCAGGGCGTTCGCGCCGGGGCTGAACGCAGCCGCGGCTCCGCTCAACGAGCGTGGTCCGGAAGCGCCGTAAGCGGTTGCGAGATTCGTCCAGCTCGAGATCGGGGTTGAAGCGGAGGTCAAACCAGGAGCGCTGGTGCTCGGGGGATCGGTCGCCGCCGAAGCCGGCAAACTGTCCACGGAAAGGGCATAGCTGCTTCCGTTGCACGTGTTCACGCCACCGCCCGTCGTGACGGGACCGCAACTGACGGATACCCCTTTGCCCGCCGAGACACTCGCGTTCGCCCCGTCAATCCCTCCGATCAAGATGAAGGCTCCACCCAGATTTGTTGACAGTCCTCCCGCCGCACCGTAATCGAAGGTCGCGCAGTTTGACGGCCCCGGAACATTCGGCGCCGTCCCCAAGGAGCAGAAGATCGCCTTGTTTGCGGCGACGGGTGAATTCGCATCCGTAAGATCGACGGAAACATTCTTGATAAAGGTCGGTTTGAGAGTCGCGGTCGGGTCCAGCGCATCCGTCGGAAAAGGCGTCGAAAGCTGATCCGATTGAATTTTGAAAGGATCGTAAAAGGTCTTGGCGTCGCCGGCGCAGCTCGTCTGAGCTTTCGGGACACCGAGAGAGTAGTAATCAGAATGAAAAAACGTGAAGAGAGCGCCTTTCAGATCGGCTGAGTATTCCCGTTGCTCGGCGACGGAATTCGAAGATCTGTTGAACTCGACGATTCTCGGATCTGCAGCACACGCACCGAGGAGAACCGGCAGTACGACTGCTTTTACTGCTTGGGTGAATTGTTTGTCTCTCCGGTTCCGGTTCACGATCAGGTTCCTCAAATTCGGTAAATCGTTATCGAATAAAAAACGACCCCAACGCATTTCGGGGAGTTATCAACACAGGCGTTCTTGAACGGTCCTGCCGTCGGGTCCAGGGGGCCGTTCATCCGGCTGATTTGAAATATTCGCAGGGTCGGATCTGACGCGAGCGGCAGCGTGATTTGTTTGGCCGTTCTCCCGATATCCATGGCTTTGGTGGTCGCGTCCACGTTCAAAACCGGCGGAATCAGGATCGAGAAAGGCTGGACGGTCTCGTTGTCCATGTGCTTGAGAAAACTTTTCCAAACGATATCCGAGCACTTTTCCGGAGCGAGATTGCCGCCGTTAAAACAGGCCGTCGGATCGGCGATGACTCCGTTCAGCCCCGAGGCGGCATATTCGACGACAACCAACAAATTTTCGGTCGGGCCGAGATAGCCGCGGTTCAGATAGGCCCTCAGGTAGACGCCATCATCGCTTGTCGACCCGCTTCCGCAGTTGATTTCGCTGACGCGGAAATGAAGCCCTTCACCCCCGCAGGGGAACTGCCTTCCGGAGGCGGTGCCATTTGCCAGAAGAAAGTTGCACTTGATTTCGCTTGTTTCACCCAGCGCCGCCGAAAAGCGCGCGCAGTTCGGGTCGGTTGCCTTCGTGTTATCCGCGCCGCTGATGCCGATTTCAAAACGGGTGAGCCAGGATGGCCATGTCGTGAGCAGGTTGTCGTTCGTATCGAAAAGCCGGACCGCGGGATGCCCGAAGCCGGGGCCCGACAACGTGCCACCGGCGGGCGCGGAATTAAAACTGCCGGTCGTCAGGTCCTGTTTGAAAATGATTTTGACCGCACGAGGTCCGTCGGGGATTGTCGCGACAGTGGTGGGCGTCGTGGCTGTTGAATTCGAGGACGATTGGGAACTCGACGGAGCAGGTGTAAAACAACCCGTCAGTGACATTGCTGCCACAACCAGCTTAGGCCAGTACCTGGGATGAATCATTCTTTCGACCTCCGCCCTTTAAAAACCCATTCACTCTCAAGCTTTATCGGCAGAATTGGGTAAAAAGCTGAAAGCTTTCATGGAGGTTCCAAGCGAAGGAGATAGGGAACACAATCGGATGAGTTTAAATGTGAGGTCCGGGATTTTGAGCTGGTCTACTGCCTTGAATTTTCAGTATTTTTTTGAATCCAGCCAAAGGTTCTGCAGCCGGATCATTTTTGCTGATAACTCGTTCGAGTGTGGCTGGGATTTCACGACGTCCTGAGCGTAACGATAAATGCTTTGGATGAGCGGCTTTGCCGTGACTGACCACTCATTCTGATGATTTTCCTTTGCATGCCGCATCAACAGCAGGGCGGTTCCGGCGAGGTGATAGTAGGTATCGAAGGTCTTCGGATCGACCGAGAGTTTTGCGACAAGCAGGCTCTGGATGGCGGCGAGGTCTTCCAGAAATGCTTTTGAAGCAGCTTGCGACGCGAGTTCATCGAGTCGAACGGATTGGAGTTGGCGATCGACCCAGGCGAGCGCGGGGGTGAGTTCGTCTGAGACCCTGAGACTGCCGATCGCTTGAACGATCAATTGTTCCGCGTATTCCGCATCAGTTCGCGATACCGCAGGAGCGTCTGACGAGCGTGGGCTTTGATCAGCTGGGCTGATATTCAACAGATCCAGGACGACCGCCTGATGAGTGCCCTTCGGGGTGATCAGGATAAAGCGGCTTTGAGATTCGGTTCCGGTGTTTGCATTCAGATAAATGCCCTGAACTTGCTCCGAGTTCGGGAGCGCCGGATTTTCAACCCCGAACCAACGCAAGGACCATTGAATCGGGTTACTCGGGAAGCGATCCCGGAGTTCCTGGACATGTCTTCCGAGCGAAGCCTCCCGGACTTTGAGGCATCCGAGAGTCGTGGTGTTGCTGAGCAGGCATTCTCGGATCTGATCCCGGCTGATGGAGCCTGCCGCGACGACGGATGCCGTTTTTGGTCCCTCGAACGTGACTTGCACGCCCGGGACGAGCCAGCGGGCGACAATGTGGCCGATGAAGCGGGCCGGGGGCCCGACTTCATATGGGATCGAGTAGAACACGGGGGTTCCTCTAAACGATTTCGGCCAGGCTCCGAGCGCGTAAAAAAACGGCGTGATCGCCCACTGTTCGTTTTGAATGCCCGCTGCCGGCTCGGTGTTTTTGGACTTTCCAGCCGGCGCATCCGACGTGTTCGGAAAAAAGGGGCTGATGTTCCAGGTGTTGGCGGTAAGAAAAAGTGGCTCCTGGGAGTAATTCGTCCAGATAGCCATCATGACGGTGCTCCACAGCGCGACCGTCAAAATAATACCGCAAAAACAAGCCGGTCGTCCCAGTTGCTCGGGTTCGTAAAGCTTGCGCCAAATTCTTTTTGAGAAGCGGTCGCCGTCTGGTGCGATCCGAAGTTTCCATATGCGCTCTCCCAAAGTCAGTCCGAAGAAGTATTTTTGAACGGACCAGATGAGGGCGCATGTCGAGAGCAGAAAGAACCCGAGCTTCCAGCCCGGAACGGGAGCAATGCGAAGGAAACGCAATGAAACCCAGAACAGTGCCATCGCGATGCCGATGTCAGTGAAAAACGCGGCACTTTCGACAATCAGCGAGGCGGGTCGGTTGTAGGCCGATGGACCTCGGACGGAAGAGTTCGGGGACTTGCTCATTTGACTCCTATCTCATTGAGGTTACACTATTTGTAAGACGTCGCAAGATGAGAAGGGGATCGATGATTCGGCTGAGCAGACTTAATGGAAAGGACTTTGTTCTCAATTGCGATCTCATCAAGTTTATCGAGGCGACTCCAGATACCGTAATCACGCTCACGACTGGGGAGAAGCTGATGGTCCGTGAGAGCGTGGATCAGGTAATTCAAGAAACGATGCATTACCGTCAGCGTTTGTACCATGAGCCGCTTTCTCAAGGCTCAAGTAAATCGGAGTGACTAGGCGATGGATATAGCTTCAATTGTCGG
>DATDSK010000244.1:0-10799 GCA_035291325.1 Bdellovibrionota bacterium
TGGTTAGGTTTTTCCGGAACCTAAAACCGGTTAAAAAAACTGGAGCTCTTGTCGGGATTTGAACCCGAGACCTCTCCCTTACCAAGGGAGTGCTCTAGCCAACTGAGCTACAAGAGCGTTAAAATTACATCACCACTACAACTGCACCTAAAACCACAAGCTGCACTGCCTGGCAAAACCATCCAAAATCCGTGTGAAACTCAATTCCGTTCGAAATTTCGAACCACCCGGATTTTTGGAGCGGGAGAAGGGTCTCGAACCCTCAACCCTCGGCTTGGAAAGCCGATGCTCTAGCCAATTGAGCTACTCCCGCACCACTTTTCACTTCCCGTACTTCTCACGGCCGCCGTTTTTAATTCCTCAGTTCTTGTCCCTTGTGCCATGTTCCAGGCACTTCAGCCATTTTTTTTGCATTCATACGAATGCTCGAAAAATGGTGGAGAGAGAAGGATTCGAACCTTCGAAGGCGTACGCCGCCAGATTTACAGTCTGGTCCCTTTGGCCGCTTGGGTATCTCTCCCTACAAGAAATCTGAACTAAAAACAACCCGCTAACAAAATGAATGGAGCTGGAGAAGGGACTCGAACCCACGACCTGCGGTTTACAAAACCGCTGCTCTACCAACTGAGCTACTCCAGCCCGGATCAATCTGTGTCGAGCCCTGTCCAAGTGAAACTTCATATCGGGCGTCGTAATAACTCAAAAACGCTCAAAAGAAGCTTTTCCAAAGACAAACCAACCCATACCGACAAAAATGCCAGCGTGTGCTTGGCGAAAATTCCATCGTTTGAACGAAAAGTCAACTATCATCCGGTTTGGCCCCTCGTTTTTTAAAATCCCCAATTTGCCGCCGTCATTTCCCGCATCAATGACCATATCTCGGGAGAAGGGGCGCAATCAGGAGTGACTCCGAACTGCTTATGGATTGACTTTCAAAAAAAGTCAGATCACATTTAGACACTATGAAATCAACTACTTCTACCGTTTTCACGATTGTACTTCTTTCAGTTTTCAGTTCGGCTTCGATTGCCGAAGCGCGCGACAAAAAGGCCAAAATACCAGAGTCCGCTCCTGTCACGCTCACCGACAGGTCGGAATCCGGCCGTCCGGCTCCTCGCCGCATGGCCGTCGGTATCAGCTCATCAGACGTGGTGACTGGGTCGGCAACATCGCTGGCAGGCATCCTTGAATTGGATTCCCAGAACCTCATTCACGGCTATTTTTCGCTGCCATCCACGAGCCCCTTCCAGTTCTCCCTGGCAGGACTATACAAGCACAATGTCGCGGGGAGTTCCTCAGTCGGCCTGCATATTGGCGGAGGACTCGGACTTGGCTCCACCTCAGAAGGAGTCGCCGCAGCCAACGCGGCCGCTGCTGCAGCCGCAGCCCTGGGTGGGGTAGCGGCGCCCGCTACCAGCGACACTGCCTTTTTCTTCCAGCTGATGGGCGTTGCCGGAATTCACTTACCCTTCCCCGGTGTTTCGAACATGATGATCCACTTTGATGCCGGACCGGCGCTGCACATCCAGAGCAATTTGAATGATTTCGGGATCGGCGCTTTCGGCTCCCTGTTAGGAGCGAGCGTATTCTATTATTTCTGATTCTTTCTCGAGGGCGGCCGAGATCCGGCCGCCTTCTTATTCACTTTTCCCGCTAAAAGCTTCCGCCAATTCCGATTCCCACGTAGCCTTGTCCAAGCTCTGTGCTCATTCGAGTGACCGCAAGGCCGGACTTCATCCTTCCCTTTCCCTGGCCCTTTCCCTGGGGATTTCCGGAATTATTTTTTTGAAACACTCTATGCCAGCCTTTGCCGATCTCAAGTCCCCCCGCCAAGGCCAAAGCTCCATAGCCGAGCTTGTACGAAAAACGTTCGCTTCCATCCTGAGCGCCCAGCCGCGACATGAATTTCGTCAGATCATTTTGTGAGCCGACAAAAATAATATCCTTCGAAAAGTCAACCCACGCGCCGGTTGCGACCATCGCCGCCGCGACCTGGGCATATTTATTTTGCGGAATACTTTCAGATTCCTGAAGAGCTGCGTATGAGCCTACGATCAAAATATCGGAAATTTTCGGAGCTATGTCGGTGATCGCGAGCTGCGCCTTGCTGAAATCTCCGGTGTACTCGGTCTTGCTGAAGATGACGTAACCCTCACCGTCTTTCGACGGAGTAATTTCGAAATTCTGGACTTTCCCGCCGAATGTCTTCACGGCGAGGACGTGAGAACCTTCATGCAAAGCAGCCGTGAGGAAATATTCCGCGGGCGCGATCAGCGCCGCAGCTCCGATCAGCTTCAGTGCCGAAGGACTATTCACCTGACATCTTCCATCGCTCAAATCAAGATTCACACGCTTGATCTCGCGGCCACGCTCATCCAGATCATCTCGATCGATCGCAAAAGCGTTGAGCGGGAAAAACGCTCCCGAAATCAGAATGAGAACCCAAACCGCGGCGGAAGAAAAGAACCTCAAGAGCAACTCCTTGTTTCGTAACAAGAAGATCCTTGCAAAGGGCGGTCCGGCGAATCTGTCCCAAATTTATCGAATGATTACGAAGACATGGACCCAGAACTGCGTGACCTGTGTCCGCCAGGTCACTGGCAGGTGACTAACGATTCGACAGGTGGGCGATCATGATTCCCGCGGCGACCGAAACGTTCAAGGATGTGACTTTCGGTTCGCGCCCTTGGGGAGAAACCCTGCAAAGCACATCACAAGACTCAGCTGTCAAACGACGAACGCCTTTTTCCTCATTTCCAAGCACAAGAAGCCACGGTCGATCGCGTTCTATTGATTTCAAATCATCCTGGGCATGCTCGGAGGTGCCAAGGACCCAGACTCCGCTCTCTTTGGCAACTTCGAACGCTCGTTGCAAATTTGTCTGGACGGTAAAAGGAACATATTCCATCCCCCCCGAAGCTACATCGTAAACTGCCGCTGAAAGCGGCGCCGAACGCTCTTGCGTCAGGAGAATGCCCTCGACACCAAAAAAAGCAGCCACACGAAAAATCGCACCGACATTGCGAGGGTCCTGCAACGAATCAAGCGCCAGCCAGAGCCCCCGGCCTTCGGCCCGCTCCTTGGCTCCGGAAAAGAGTTCCTCGACGGAGACCCCCTCCCGCTCGCGAACACTCGCTTCCGCCGCTCCCTCGCGACCGCCATCCAAGGGTCCCATTGCGGCTGCCCGACGTTGCTGATTCAATCCCCCCGAGGCAGCTTCGACGATCTGAACCTTATGTTTACGCGCGATTCTCACGACCTGTTCCCAGGCATCTCGCTGGACCTGCTGCCCCCCCGCGGACGGGGCTCGAGCAAGGGAGCGTGGAATCGTGATCTGCAGGACATCTTCAGGGCGAGCGTCCAGCACTGCGAGAACACTGTGCGGATTTCGAATCAGGATTGGCATGGGCGTGATCTCAACTCGTCAATTCGGAAGCAGGCACGAAGGAAAGGTCCTTGAGAACTTTCTCGACAAGCTCCCGCGGGTCCTGCGACTCGATAATCGGCCGCCCCATCACGATCGCACTCGCACCCGCCAGGCGCGCCTGTTCAGGAGTCATCACTCGAGCCTGATCATGGGCAGAAAACCCTTGGGGCCGTATTCCCGGAACGACGGTGTAAAGAGTGGGATATTGCATGCGGAGAGCCGGTAATTCCAAGGACGAGCAGATCACCCCATCGGCTCCCCATGCCAAAGCATGCTCGACGATACCGTTGACCGAATCATCCGTGTTTACGGCGTGGCCCGTAAGAGCTTTCGTCACTTCGGCCCAGCGGACATCATCGAAGGACGTCAGGACGCTGACACCCAGAATTTTCGGGCGAATCAGCGAAATATCAGCGAGGGCATCAGCAACCGCCTTCACCATCGCGCTTCCGCCGGAAAGATGTACCGAGAACATCTCTACATGAAGGGAAGAGGCCTGAATGGCCGCGCGTGCCACGGTGTTCGGGATGTCGTGAAATTTCAGATCCAGGAAAACACGCCGTTTTTGGTGAACGAGTTCCCGCACGAAAGAAGGACCATCCGCCATGAAAAGTTCGAAACCGACTTTGTAAACCACCGGGAGACCGTCAAGCTTTTCCACGAGCTTGAGCGCCTGTTCCGGTTTTGCAAAATCAAGGGCCACTATCAGATCAGTCGGGGAATGATTACGAATCACGGGCTTCCTTTCTCTTTATCTCTGGTCACAGCATAAAGGGGGTGTTCGCGCACTCAGTACGCCCTAGCAAAAATCGCGCGCAGGGTCTCCCCTCCACGACCGCATGCCAAACACGGGCCTGACTCTCGAATCGGATTGTGGTGCTCGTCGAGCGGCAAACACCGAATGGTGGCTTTGGTTTCGTCTTTCACCTTGGCCTCGCAATCTTTGCTCTGGCACCAAGGAGCAACGAAAAAACCACCGGTTTCGTCGAGCTGCTTCTTGAACTCGGCGTAGCTGCTAACACGGTAAGTGCTTGCGTCGCGCAACGCGCGCGCGCGCTCCAAAAGGTCCTTCTGCATTGAAACAAGCTGATGAATGACCCGTTCCGGCACGGCCTGGAGCGAAATGAATTCCTTTTTCCCCTCGTCCCGTCGAGTCATCACAACTTGACCTTTTTCGAGGTCACGGGGACCGATCTCGATCCTGATCGGCGTCCCCAGGAGTTCATGTTCGTGAAACTTCCATCCAGGCTGTTTAGTTTCGTCGCGATCCACTTCCACACCGATTTCGTAAGGAAGATGAGCGTGAAGCGCCTGATCACGAATGGCCTTCTGCAACTCATCCGCCTTCTCAAGAACCTGAGCTTTCGCCGGGGAGTTACCTAGAATCGGAACAATCACGACGTGGGTTGTTGCCAACCGCGGGGGCAAAACAAGCCCCTTATCGTCTGAGTGGGTCATGATCATGCCGCCAATCAGACGTGTCGAGACGCCCCAGCTTGTCTGGTGAACCAATTTCTGCTTTCCATCTTTGTCGAGAAACAATGTGTTGAAGGCTTGCGCAAAATTAGTGGAAAGATTGTGTGAGGTTCCGGCCTGTAAAGCCTTCTTGTCCTGCATCATCGCTTCGATGCAGTAAGTCCGAAGGGCGCCGGCGAATTTCTCGCTCTCCGATTTCAGTCCCGGAATGACAGGCATCGCGAGAATTTCTTCTGCAAATTCAGCATAAACTCCGAGCATACGGCGGGTTTCCTCTTCCGCCTCCTCTGGAGTCGCGTGACAGGTATGCCCTTCCTGCCATAAGAATTCCGTCGTCCGGAGAAAAAGTCGCGTCCGCATTTCCCAGCGAACGACATTGGCCCATTGGTTAATTATGAGCGGAAGATCGCGATACGACTGCACCCATTTCGCGAACATGCTGTTAATGATTGTTTCGGAGGTCGGACGGACGACCAGCTTCTCCTCAAGCTCCTTTCCCCCGGCATACGTCACCACCGCGCACTGAGGCGCGAAACCCTCGACGTGTTCAGCTTCTTTCTTCAGAAAGCTTTCCGGAATGAAAAGCGGAAAATACGCGTTCCTGGCGCCGGACTTCTTGATCCGCCGGTCCAGATCCTTTTGCATCAGCTCCCATATCGAATAGCCATTCGGCCTGATGACCATGCATCCCTTCACCGGGCTGTAATCGGCGAGCTTTGCCTGAAGCACGATGTCCTGATACCACTGTGAAAAATCCTGCGAACGAGGTGTGATTTTTTCTGCCATGTTCCGGACCATATGACGGGTCGGCGGCTGCGCGCAAGTGTTGGTTCAAATATTAACGGAATGCGTCATCCCGGGAGTCATGCCAAGCGGGGCTGAATTTACTCAGTTTCGATTCCGTATGACTTAATCTTCCGATGCAAATAACTGCGCTCGATGCCAAGCACCTGAGCGGTTCGGGATATGTTCCAGTCGTGTTCCTTCAGGGTTTTGATAATGAAGTCTTTCTCAAACTCATGACGGGCATCGCGCAGGTTCTTCCCGGCGCCGCCGGAAGACTCTTCGTTATCGAGCGCGACAGCCGCTTCCTCACCCGCGCGAACGGTAAAAACCTCGTCTTTCATATGCCTAAAAACGCATGCCGCCGAAACCGGCTGAACTTCTTCGGAAGCCGCGGTCAGAATTACGATGCGTTCTATCAGGTTCTTAAGCTCGCGGACATTGCCCAGCCACGGATACGAAGTCAGGGCCGCAAGGGCCTCTTTTGAAAACCCCTGGAGAGAACGTCCGTGAGTTGCTGAAAATTCTTTCAAGAAATGATTTGCAAGGAGAGGGATATCCTCCTTACGATCCCGAAGCGGCGCCACGACGAACGGGATGACGTTGAGTCTGTAGAAAAGGTCTTCCCGGAAATTTCCGCGCTGGATCTCAGCTTTCAAATCCTTATTGGTCGCCGCAACCACTCGAACATCAACGGATATCGTCTGTGATCCACCGACACGCTCGAATTTCTGTTCTTGAAGAATTCGGAGAATCTTGGCTTGGGTCTTCAGAGACATGTCGCCGATCTCGTCCAAGAACAGCGTGCCACCGTGCGCAAGGTCGAACTTTCCTCGCCTCAGCTGAGTGGCTCCCGTAAAAGCGCCCTTTTCGTGGCCAAAGAGCTCGCTCTCAATCAGTTCTTCAGGAATCGCCGCGCAGTTCACTTCGATGAAGGGTTTATTGAAACGGGGAGAGAGAGAGTGAATCGTATGTGCAACGACCTCCTTACCCGTCCCATTCTCACCGGTTATCAGAACCGATCCAGTGGTCGGAGCCACACGTTCGATCAACTCCTTGATGTGTTTCATGGCGGGGCTTTCGCCGACAAGAACACGGTTGCGATTCACCTGACGGCGGAGCGCCTGGTTTTCCCTGGCCAGATCCTGAACGCTGAACGCGTTCTGAAGCAGAACAAGAAGTCTTTCGAGTGAAAGCGGTTTCTCGATAAAATCGAAAGCCCCGAGTTTGGTCGCTTTAACTGCGGTATCGATCGTGCCATGCCCAGACATCATGACAACGAGCTGCTCCGGCCACTCAACCTTGATCCGCCGCAAGGTTTCGAGCCCGTCCATTTCGGGCATCCAGATATCCAGCATTACGACATCCGGGCGCAGAGACCTCAGTACCTCAATTCCCGCAGCACCGGAGCTTGCCACCGCGACACGGTAACCCTCGTCCTTCAAAACGCCCGTCAGCGACCTTTGAATCGGCTCTTCGTCATCTATGATCAGCACCAACCGCGACATGGCAGATCCTTATCCTCTTTTGGGCTGGGTTCGCAACGATGTTGGAAGTTCGATGAGAAAGCCGGTCCCTTGTCCCGGAGCCGAATGAACACGAATAAAGCCATCATGATCATTCACGATTCGCTTGGCAATGGCCAGCCCCAGGCCGGTACCTTCCGCCTTCGTGGAGAAATAGGGCTCAAAAACCCGGGTTTTTACCTCATCGGACATGCCAGGCCCGTTATCCGACACTTCAATCACCGCCATCTTCAGCTGTTCATTATAATGGGTGGCGATTCGAATCTGCCGGTTTTTTAAATCTGTTAAGGAAATCAAGGCGGCAACGGCGTTATCGAGAAGGTTGATCGCTACACGCTTGATCTGTTCACGATCAAATTCAAATATCGGAAGCTTGCTCTCAAGCTCCACTTTGAACGCAATCTGGGGATGAGCTTGCTGGTAAAGCGCGATCACCTCTCCCAAAGCGACATTTAAATCGTGACGCGCAGGAGATGCTTCCGGAAAGCGGGCGAAGTGAGAAAATTCATTCACCATTTCCTTCAATTCGTCCGTATGTTTCACGATGGTTTCGGTACATTCCTGAAGAAGAGCACCATCGGTCCCTCGAACATGAGCAAGGCGCCGCTGCAATCGCTGAGCTGAAAGTTTAATCGGAGTCAGCGGATTCTTGATCTCGTGGGCAATTCGGCGTGCAACTTCGCGCCACGCCATCTCGCGCTGCCCTTTGATCAGATCCGTCATGTCATCGATAACAGCAACGACTCCCCAATGGGCTTCGCTCTCTCGCAAGGGCGTCGCGATTGCCGAAAGAACTTTCGCAGCTTCGCCTTTCTTGAAATGCCATTGCGTCACGTCCGGCAAATAGGCGACACCTTCGCGGGAAGCCGTGAACGCCCGCGCGATCGCCTCAGCCAAAGAAGCCGATTCACCCTGAAGGACGTCCAAATAAGAGCGCGACAGCGCATCCTGAGCCTCGATTTGAAGAAGTTTTGCCGCCGCTGGATTGAAAGTGGTTATTCTCCCGGCGCTGTCGATGGCAATCACGCCCGCGCCGATGTTCGCAAGGACCGCCTCGAGCTGCAAACGGCGGCGTTCGAGGTCGGCACTCGCCTGGGTCAATCGTTCGCGATTATCGCGCAAATCCCGCGTCATGCGGTTAAAGGATTCCACGAGAACTGAAATCTCGTCGTGCCCCGCGGCCGCGACCAGTACATCGAGATTTCCGGCACCGACGGCCTGCGCTCCATGGACAAGACGTTCGACGGGTACGGTAAGTTCCCGCGCCATATACAAGCCGATCCAGATCGCGACGAAGATAATCACCAGCGTGATCATGACCAGGATCACGAAGTAGGTCGTCTTCATCGGGTACTTAAGGGGATTGGTATCCTTATAATCATCAAAGACGCTGGCGATCTCGTCCACCTTGTTCACCAGACTCACCGGGATATAGGCGTTGACCACGATCACCCCGAGAACGGCACCCGAGGGCGTCGCCCCCTGGCGAACCGGAAAAATGCACCGAATCAGGTCGCCCGTTCCTATATGCTGAACAGCGGGGACTCGTTCACCGGAAAACGCTTTTTCGAGCAGATCAAGCGAGAGCCGTGGGTAGACGTGGCGGAAATCACCTCCCGCGCTCCGCTGTGCAAGAACACGATCCTCAAGGGGGTCAATGTAATATTCGACCGCGTCGAGAGCCAGGAGCTCCCTCTGGCCCCTCAGATAACCCTCCACCCAACCCGGAACTGAGTTTTTGACTCTTGATTTTGCTCCCGGTTCTATCGAAAGTCGCCGTCCCAGACCGTTCGACAGGTGCTCCGCGAAGTGCATCGCGGTCTGTTCAGTATTACGATAGTACGTCCCCGTGATCTCAAGAGATGCCTGCAACGTATTCTGGATCTTGATCGAGAACCACTTATCGAAGCTGGAATTGATGTACATCGCCGAGATCACGAACAAAACGAGCGTTGGAATAATCGAAAAAGCCAAAAAGGCGATGACAAGCTTCGTTTTAAGCCGAGATCCCAGGACTTTGCGCCGACGTTCAATAAAAACTTTGCCGATATTCCTGAAAACCAGCCACACGAGGGCAATCAGGATGATCAAGTTGACGTTCAACAGACCGAAGAAGAATATCGAGTTCACGAACGGAAGCGCACTCGATACTTTCGTCAGCCTGAACTCAGCGATCGTCAGAATAATGAAGAGGAACCCGAGAAAGCCGATTGCGAAGGCCTCCCGCTTCCTTTTGAGACGTTCCCGGGTATCTAGCGGTTCAAAACTGCCCGACTGAGCCATTTCTCCTTATTGCCACGCCGGAGGTGCCGGACACAAGCAAGTAGCGACGAAGCCGACGAGGTCAAGCGAGCGGAAGAGAGACAATCACCTCAGTCCCGGCACCCACCTGACTCTGGACATCGATTTCACCGCCATGGCTCATGATAATCTGTTTGGCGATCGAGAGCCCCAGTCCGCCCCCACTCGCCCTGGTCGAAAAAGCGAAATCAAAGATACGGGGGAGAATTTCGGGTGAAATTCCCTGACCAGAATCGATAATCCGCGCAAGAAGGAGCTTTCTTCCGCCCACTTGGGAGACTTCGCCCATGACTTTGAGATGACCGCCGTTGGGCATTGCCTGGATCGCGTTCAAGATAACATTGGCAAAGGCCTGAATCATCGCCCGGCGATCGACATTAATAAGGGGCAGCTCGCCGAATCCCCTGGAGACGTGTATTGAGCGTGCGGTGGGATCGGGTAGTACGCAGCAAAGAGCCTCGTCCAACAGATCCAACACGGCGCATGGCTCAAAATCCGCCCCGCCTTTCGAAAAGCTCTGAAGATTCTTAACCAGAAGCCCGGCACGTTCGGCAGCACTCATTAAACTTTCGAGATGCTCCCTTATTTTCGGCACTTCTTGTTCAAGGAGCGCGAGATCAGCCCGTCCGATGATTTTCAGCAGGGCATTTCCGAGTTCGTGGCCCATTCCCCTCGCGAGCTGGCTAATAGCCGCAAGCCGTTCCTTTCGGATCTCATCGAAATGGAGCCGTTGGAGCTCCAGCCGCTCCTCAGCTTCCCTGAACATCTGTTTTGCCTTCAGAAGAAACTCAGCCCGGGTCACGGGAGCGGCAAAAAAATCCCAGCGAGCGCGCGAAGACGCCCCAAACAGGCGTTCGAGCTCTTTCGTGAGTGATTCCTCGTCCCGAGCGACGACCGTCCAGCGGATTTTAGTGTTCTTCTCGTGCAACTTCGTCAGCAGCTGGACCGTTTCGGCCGAATTTCCAGTTCCGAAATCAAACCATCCCAGCGTCAGAGGTCCTTCTTGCCCCTCGGACAGAAATCCCATCGCCTTCTCGAGAGAGGATGTGCAAAAAAACCGGCTTTGCGGCAGTTCTGGGTCACGATTTTCTTTGATGAGCGCCGAATATCGCTCGGAACAATCAGAATCGCAGGAAAACAGAAGAAGCTTTCGCTGTTTTACGTTCATGAAGTGCCTCATATCACAGTTTGCGAAGAGATCGATCGTGAACGAGAGAAACTGATTCGCGAAAAATCGAAAAAAAAATTCAACTTCATGCGATCTCTTCTTGATCTAGAGAAAATTC
>DATDSK010000245.1:0-5873 GCA_035291325.1 Bdellovibrionota bacterium
TTACTACATGCAGTTTCATTCTGACCGTTTCAAATTCATCCCGCATGAGATGCGCCTGAAGGATTTGAAGCCGGGTGAATTACCTCACGTCAGGCTCTCGGACGCGGCAACTCAGGATAAGCACTATCAGGACGTCCAAACCGTTCTCGACGCTTTTGAGGGGGCCAGCATCGCCGAGCTGCAATCGCTTTCAGTGGACGGCAAAATCAAACTGACGGGCGTCGTCCTGCGCGGCCGCGTGGAGATCGTGAACGAGAGCGCCACCGTGACGGATCTTTCGAAACTTCTTCCGAAGGATGGCCGTCACGCCCTCATCGAGAATTGCCGAATCACTGTCAGGCCGGATGGTCAGCTCATTGTCACGCCGCTTTGATAATGGCGCTTCCCCGAACTCGTTAACTCCGGGTTATCACGATGAAATTCTCCTGTTTGTCGTACGGATTTCAAACGCATATACTTAAATGATGGTGAAATCGGGGCTTCTGAACGGGCTCTTCTTGGGCCTTTGTTTTGTGCTGCTCGACGGGCGGACGGCCTATTCGAACGACTTGTGCAGTCCCGCGTCGCCGATGAAAACACTTGAGAACTACATCCGTTCTTTTCAAGGGATTGCTTCGGGAAAAAGTTCCTGTTCTCAGCTGCCTGATTTCAGCAAAATCGGCCCTCAGTGTGGCAAGCCCGCCGAGAAGGCTTATGACGTCCTCAAGGAATGCCTGGACACCTCTCAATTTGCCGAGCTTCGCCGGGGTATTCTCACAGCGCTCAAACGCGAACATCTCAAGCAGACCTTTGAACGGGAAATCGAATATGCCTCCCGTTTTTCGTCAGACACCGAGGCCTATCACGAGGTCTGGGCAGTTCTCAAGAAGAGGTGGTCCGAGCGTCTCGCCAAATATCCGTGGCTGCGCTGGAACGACCACGATCCGATGTTAAAAGCTGAGACTCTCGGTGAGATCGGAATCTTGGTACGAGCGCTCGATACTTATAAGGAAGGGAGCGGAAAGGTGGTGCTCGAGGGGGGAACCAGCAACGGTTTTCCTCGGGCTACGGGTTACGACTTACTGCGCGCCGTTCTCGTCCTTGATGCCCTGAATACGCCGGAAGCCGAAGGATGGGCCCGAGCCACGGGTGCGAAAACTGAGAACGAACCCAAGGCTCTGCTTGAATCCGAGCGGACATTTATTCTTAACGTTAATCCTGAATTGCAGCGGGATAAGGGCCTGAGAAAGGATATTTCGAAATTCCTGAAGAAGCACTTTGACGCTCGCGTGATCGCGCGTCTTCTCTATGCGACCGAGGGCCAGACGGAAGGAGAACTGCTCGCGAGCCGTTTCGCCAAAGTGAGTCGCTGGCTTTCAAAAATGATTCCTTTCGAGCAGAATCGCGCCGCTATTTTGGGTTTCGAAAAGAGATTCGCCAAGGCGCATTTCGCGTTAATGCGTGAAGCGGAACGGGAAGTCGAAAAAACCATCGAAAATCCTCTTCCGCTCCTCGAAAGGCCCGAAATCATTGGGAGCGCGATCGCATCCATGGATCCTGAAAAAAGCAACCTCAAGAAAGAAGCCATGAGTGTTTTCTATTGCCACGCGGCCTCACAAGCGGCGGTCGTTCAGAAGACCTTGAAGGGTGTGGCCTTCGCGGGAGCCGCGGTCCTCGGTGTATCGGGAATCGCGGCGCTCGGGGCGGGCGGGGTGGCTTTGACCGCGATGATCATGGGGTCAAAAGCGATCGCGGCCAGTGCCGGCGGAGTCGCCATGGGCGCACTGGCGGTCGGTAATGCCGGTATTATCGCCAGTACTCCGGCCGACCTCTACCTTCGCATCAAGGATTACAATGACACGAAGAACCTCATTTATCTCAAGCTCGCAAAACCCGAACGGATCGCCGAGGCTTCGGCACGAAAGAATGAGGCGGTCTTCTGGGGCTCCATCAATCTCCTGGCCGGGACGACGGCCGCGCTGACAAGACCCATTCAAGGCGCGGCTATGATGGCTCACGCTCGAAATGAAATTGATGCGTCAAAACGCCTTGACTCAATCTTGAAAACGGCGCGCTGGACAGATAAAGGGCTGATGATCACCGGGACGGCAGGAGTGGTCTATCGGTTTGATGAGAAACGCTAAACCTGTTTTTGATGGCTCGACGCAGCGTCGTCCTGACTTCCGAGGTTGCAAATTTCGGCAAGTCGCGCGATGAAGAGACATGCGCTTCATCATTGTTTTGGGTTGGGTATTCAGTTGGGTTCTCAGCTCGGTTTCGTTGGCGGCTGATTTTGAACGCGGTGATCCCGTTACTGAAGGCATTCAGACCGAGAACTTGAAAGCACTGGTCGCGCGTTCTGATGAGAGCGAGTCAGATTCCCTTTTGATCGTCAAGAACGGCAAGCTCATTCTCGAGAAGTATTCGGCTGAAGGGGGTAGTCCCATTCAGAGCTTCTCCGTCACGAAGTCCATCGTGAACCTCGGGATCGGTTTTGCGGTAGCGGAAGGGAAACTGGATTCGATCGATGCCCCCGTTCATCGGTATTTTCCGGAATGGAATCAGGGCCGGAAGAAAAGAATCACGATTCGGCATCTGATGAATCATACATCGGGTATTTCTACCGCCTCAGAGGTGGATTTTGTCTATCCGGATTTGATCCAGTATGCGCTCGCGGCCGAGATCGACCATGATCCCGGTTCAAGATTTGTTTACAACAACAAGGCTGTTCAGCTTTTGTCTGGGGTTCTTCAGAAGATTACGAATGAGCGGACGGATCTCTATTTGAAAAAGAAGCTTTTCACGCCGCTTGGTATCGTGAATTACCGGTGGCGGGTGGATCAAGCCAATCACGCCGCAGGAAGTGCCGGTCTGGAAATTGCCGCGATGGATTTGGGCAAAATCGGCCAGATGCTGCTAGATCGTGGACTTTGGAAGGGAGTGCGCGTTGTTCAGGAAGACTGGATTGCCCTTTCCACGCGCCCGTCCCAAAGTTACGAACCCAGGTGCGGATTGCTCTGGTGGCTGATTGACTGGACGCCAAAGCGGGGCTTCAATGCTGGCGGATGGCTTGGGCAGTATCTCGCGATCATTCCCGAAACGAGAACCGTCGGGGTAAGGCAACTCAAGTACAAACCCGGCATGGACGAATCGAATACCGACGAGTTTGACGATTTTACGGAGCGTCTGGCTGGACTTTCGGAACCTGCAGCTCCTTGAGTGCCTTCGAAATGCAGCGTGCCGGCCGAGGTACGGGCACTTTCGCGAGGGTTCGCACGAAAGCCGGGTGAAAGCCGACGTTCGTTTCAGGTCGAATCGGCAGACCTTTGTCCGTGATCGCGTTCGCCGCGGTCGTCATCATGCGATTGATTTCCCGGAAAGTGAATTTTCGTGAATCCAGTTTTGCGATCATCGGGCCTTCGTGGTCGATCCAGAAATACGGTTCCGTCAGCTCGTGCCTGGATTTTGAGTTCACTTTCGCGGCTTGCTTGATCCATTCGGGTTTTATGGTCGGGGTTCCGTTCGCTGAGAGCGCGGCCGCTATTTCCTCGACTGAATCGAGATAGGCTTTCTTGATCTTCGCGGTATCGGGGGCGAGAGCCTCTCCCCAGCTTCGAGTTACTGCGAAAAGCGAGTTCAGCGCCCATTCTCGCGAACGGCCCGATTTGCTCATGGCGGACATCGTGTTTTTGAAGATGTTTCTGGGATCAAAAGCCGAAGGTCTGACCCGGTCGTTTCCGCCGATCATTCGAACAGGGGTTCGCGCGGAGGTATTGTAGATCGTCATCACCGACTCAAAATAGCGTTTTTTGATCGGTTCGCTCAAAGCATCAATTTCGGCTTGTGAAAGCCCGAGCCGAACAAGCCAGCTCCGGGTGACCGCGGCTTTGAACTCTTGATCGAAGAGCTTGAATAGCTCGATGGCATCGCGAGGCGCGAAAAGATATTTCGCTTCTTCCATGTCCCGAAGCATCCATAGCAAGTAAGCCCGCATATCGGATGGTTGTTCCCCAGCAAATACGCGGCCGCGCATCGTGGTGAAGTTCGGATGGGGTGCGTCGAGATACCGCAAACCGCCCAGGTCAATTTGCGACCCCTTCGTTGTTTTATTACCCGAAGTTGGATTTTCCTGAATTGCGTGGAGATCAAAGGAGCGTCCCGCGTCCTCCCCGGCAATTCGGGCAAATTGCTCAAGGTGCGCGTTGACTAGCTTCTTGGTGATCGGTGTATCGAGAGGGAGCCCGAGATCGCGGCGAACGATGTACTCGTAAATCCTCTTGAAGTCAGCCGGGTTGTCTGCATGATACCGGAGATGTGCCGGGCGTGTCTGGTTGCCGAGTCGAAGCGTGCTTGAGACCCATTCGCCATTGCGTTCGAACGTCAGCCCGAAGAGATCGGCCGTCGAATCGAGTCCGTTATTGAGATTCGCGATGCTCATGATGCCGCTATGGACGAGTTCACTATTCAATTGTGTTCCGGTTTGGTGAGCACTGTCCCAGGAAGTCGGGGCGACAGCCGTTACTCCGATACCTTTTTGAACGGCATCGACGTAAAGAATTTTACCGTCCGGACGCTGGATTTTCAGTTCGCCGGTCCAAAGGGCCCGGCCATCTCCCAGGGCGTCACCGGGCATTTTGGTGCTTCCATCCTGGTAATAACTCGCGAACCACTTCTTCGGGGACTCTCCTGTTGGGTCGATTTCCCACGCGAAATGTTCGAGAATCAAGGCTTCGAGTTTTTTGGGATCCTTCGGATAAGTAATGCCGAGCCGGTCGGCGAGTTCGTAGTTAAAAAAGGCAAGTTTCGCGGTACGATTCCGCTTCACGGAATGTATGATTGAGAATTTCTCGCCCAGGTCCAGCATGGAATGTTTACCCGAGCCGAGTTCCTCGAGAGTCGCCGCCAGTACTGAAGCGACCCAGAGGAGGGAAATGCTGAAGCCGAAGCTCAGTCGCCGAATCCAGGTTTTCACAAGATCTTATCGGCAAATCCGTGAAAAGATTTAAGAACCGAGGGAGATTGGGCGTGCAATTTCCACAACGAAAACAGTTCATCGGCGCTGCCGTGCATCCCCGAATAATTGGGTAATCGTTTCGCTGGTTCGGAACCCGTGGCAAAGGAGGGAGCGAACCCTGAACTGAGTTTACGTCAGGAAAAAACCTCGGATAACCTCAAAATCCCGCCGAAATGACAAGAGGCTCGTTTGATCGATGAAGAGGTCTCCGTAGAAAGTATCACAAAATGTGTGGGTGATCGTACTCAGTGGACCAGCCATGGATGGCATGCGGCCGCTGAGTTGTTCGCAGTAATCAGTGGGCGGCAGAGACTCGGGTTTTTCATGTCCGGTGGCAGCCATCATCGAAAGAAAGATCCGGTATTTACGGATGATCTCTTCCCGTTCAGAAATCCTGGCGGTCTCGATGTCCGAGAGCGCCTGGGCTAGGACTTTGCGCTGAGTTCTTGTCAGAGTCTGGCGCGGTTGCGTCGGGCGGCGCGGCTTAAGTTTGATGAACAATTTGTGGATAAAGCCCAGTACCAGAATGATGCCGGCGAACACGACGAAGTTCTTGAAAAGTCGGTAAAGGAATTCTCGCATCTCATCCGAGAGTAGTTCTGTCGCTTGCGTTGTTTGGGGTTTCGTTCTGCTGCTTTCGTTGAGCACAGACGGATCGAGCCGGTCGCCTCGCAGTGAGACTTCTCCGGTGCGGTGTTTTGTTTCATGTTCTTCGGGCGAAAGTTTTGCGAGCGAATCTGCCTTCGCCGATGCCGAGGAGTTGTTGCCGTCTTCGCTGAAATTGCCCCCAGGAGTGGCTGTTTCAACGACATCTACGCCCGCAACCGAACCGCCGCCCGCAACCGAACCGCCGCCCGCAACCGAACCGCCGCCCGCAACC
>DATDSK010000246.1:0-18096 GCA_035291325.1 Bdellovibrionota bacterium
TCTGGTCGTGGTCCTGGTGGGTGTGGCACAGGACGCGGTGGAATCGGGCGTGGCCCCGGGGGATATGGAACCGGTCGTGGAGGAGGTGGCAGTGGACGGGGTGCGGGATGGGGAACGGGCCGTGGCACGGGCTGCGGCCGATAATCCGGGACGCATCGCCCTTCCCAGGACGACCAGTGCGAGCCGAAACCACAGGGTCGATCCCAAGGTCTGCCTACACAGCGGCCCTGATACGAATCCCAGTAGGATCCTGGTCCGCAGTGCTCGTGCCGGTAGGTACAACGATCAAGAACCGGATCCCAGTACTCGCCGACGCCGCAATAGCGGTAATTAGGGACACAGCGAAGCTCGAAGCGATCCCAGTAATATCCGATCGAACACCAGCCGTGATTGGCGACACATCGATCCAGATATCTGTCGTAATGGGAACCGGCGGGGCAGCTTTGGTGCCATACGTAAACGCATTCTTTGGTGATCCAATCGTAGTTGTACCCGATCGGGCAGGAGTATGGCAGGCGGACACAGCGATTGTAATAGTTATCCCATTCATAATTGAGGGGACAGCGGGGATGTCCGATGGCGACACAACGGGACAGGAAGTGGTCGAAATAGTATCCCGGCGCGCAGGTCACGCTCGGTGGCGGCGTCGGAAATTGTACGCATTGATTGACGTCGGGTTCGTAGTACGTTCCTTCCGGACAATTGCTGAGCTGGTTTTGCACGCAATAACCGAGGTTCGGGTCGAAGTAGTATCCGGCCGGACACTGCGTTCCGCCGGAGGTTTCTTCTTCGATTACGGTGAGCTGAAATTGCTTGTAAGTGGTTATTCCCAGTTCGTTCTCGATTTGCAGTACGAAGGGATAGGCTCCCGGGATTTCGAATCGGCCCTTGATCAGGAATTCAAAACTGGCGTCGTGAGCTTCGACCGAAAGTCCTTCGGGGATTTCTCCGTCATAAAGTTTTCCCTTGATTGCGCGCGCGCTATTCCGGTCGATGGCCACTATTTCTTGGAAGAACCGGCTTTTCACGGCGGGCTTCAAAAAACGGTCGCTTTGGAATTTCGGATATTGTTGCTGCGGATTATCTTCGGAGACAAAACAGATCTGCTTTGTCGCGGTGAAGCCCGAGTCAAGAATCGCGGAAAGCACGAAGCACCACTGTCCTTGGAATTGGGGTGACCCGAAAATGAGCGCCCGCGGATTTGTGGTGTCCTCGAGATCAAAGCCGGGAGGGAGATTCGCGCCAACCACTTCCCATCGGACGGGTTGCTCCGCGACGTCCCCCGATAACGCGACTTCGTTTTCGGAATAGACGCCGTAGGTTTGCTTCGTCGAACGTTCATCAAATTCAATCTTGATCGCGTCCGTGGTTTCGGCATCCGCGGCGTAAGCATTCGATTGAAACTGTTGTCCTGCGCTTCCCATGTATGCCGTGGGGCTTACAAAGGAGAGCAGGAGGATCGGTAACAGGCACCAGGAAATTTTTCTATACATTCATATCCCCCAAAGAAAAGCTAAGTTCAGGTGCGAAGTGCCCCCGAAACTATGAGAAAAGAAAATCTGCAGAGCGACACAGCAAGCTCCGTACCAGAGTTTTCGATTGAAAACATTCAAGTTTTTAGCGCGAAATCGAAGGCTCACGGGGTTCGAGGCATGCGCGAGAGCCAATTTGCCACTGAGGTCGCTGGGTGTGGTTTGTGATTTGCAGTTCACGACTTAAGTGCCTGGAGCATCGCGCGGAAATCAATTCTTGGTACTTTTCGACCGGTTGAATCAACGATCGGGAAAAACCCGCTACGGCCTCGCGCTCCTTCTCATGGGACTTGCGCACGGGGTGAATGCCTTTCTCATGCGCTTTCAGCAGGGTCCGTATCTTTTGATTCCCCTGGGTGCCATCGTCTTGTCCGGGTTGCTGGGGGGGCGCGGTCCCGGGTTGTTGGCGCTGGCCTTGGGAGTGCTGGGGATTGACTTCTTATACGCTCCGGGTGCCGGCGCGATCGCGGGAATGGGGCGGGAATTCGCGCTTGCGGTTTTCATTTTTGGAGCTGCCGGAGCGCTCTGGCTTGACGGACGTCTTCTTGACGCTTCGGCCGAGATGCGCAGCTCGCAGTCGCGGCTGCAGGACCTTGCTGACTGGATTGAACAGGTCATGATTTGGGAAATTGACGCCAAAACTCTCCAGTGCACCTTCATCAGTCGGGGGGCTGAGAGTCTTCTCAAATTTCCAGTTCGAAAGTGGATTGAGGAACCTGGCTTTCTCCTGAAGCACGTTCACCCCGACGATCGTACCCAGTTTCAAAGCGCTATGAGAAGCGTGCTTGCGAGTTCCCTTCCCGTCAGTCTTGAACATCGGGTGGTCGACGCCGACAGGGCGACCCATTGGTGTCAGAGTACCTTTCGATCCGTTCACCGCGGGTCCGTCGCCCTTATTCGTGGGCTCACGATTCAGATCGAAAGAATCAGGGACGCCGAGCAAAAAGCGCAGCTTGTCGAAGAGAGTCTGAAGAGAACGGTCCGTCTTCGCGAGGATGTGCTTGCGGTGGTTTCTCACGATCTGAGAAATCCTCTCTCCTCCATCATGATGAGCGCGGGACTGCTGCAAAAAGGGGTTTCGCCCGGGGTGCTGGCCGACAGCATCCGTTATTCCGCGAATCGAATGAATCAGGTGATTGAAGGTTTGCTGGAATGGGCGAAGCTTGAGTCAAAAGGAGCGAAGGAGGAACAAAGACCCTTTGATGCCGCCAGTGTGATCGGCGAAGTCATCGAATCCTTCAAGAGTCTGGCGGATCAGAAAAACGTTCGAGTGGAGCGCGACGTGCCCGCGTACGCGATTTCAATTGACTGCGACCGGGAGCAATTTTTCAGGGTTCTTTTCAATTTGATGAGCAACGCTGTCCGATTCAGTGCGGAACGGGGCAGTGTCGTCGTGGCTCTTTCGCAGCAGGAAAACGAGGTCTTGGTATCCGTTCGGGATACGGGACCTGGAATTCAGGAAGAGGAGCTTCGTCATATTTTCGATCGAAATTGGCAGGCCAACAAGCCGCGCTCGACCGGTGCCGGGCTGGGGCTCGCGATCGCCAAAGGAATCGTTGAGGCGAATGGCGGAAGAATCTGGGCTGAAAGCCAGGTGAATCGCGGATCCACTTTTTTCTTCACCATCCCGCGCGAAGGCCGGCGCGTGCCGGGAGCGGAAACTGGCGGCAAGACCGCCGCATAAAAAAAGCGGGAGCGGATTTCTCCGCTCCCGCCACTGTGAACCACGGCGGAGGTTAATTCAGCTTCACCTCCGCCGTGGGACTGGTACAATAACTGGCCATCCCACCACCTCCTTTCTTGCCCATATAGAGCGAAGAATGCGAGTTTGCCTTTTCCGCTTGAGCATCGTCAATGCGTTTGACTGGATGTCCGCTTTTCGGGCCAGCCTTTTCAGTGCTATAGTGTTGAAATGACCCGACCGAAGGACCGCAAAAATTATGACGGATTGAAGGCGGCCGCTGAGCTGCTGAACCAGCTGGATCCCGCGCATCGCGATAAGCTGCTTTCAGAACTTGCCAACAGGGACCCCGCCACCGCCGAAGCGATTCAGGATCGCATGTTCACTTTCGAGGATATTGCGCGATTGGATGATCGCAGTCTCCAGATTTTGTTTCATGAGGTGAAATGCGAAAATCTGGCGCTCGCTTTGCGCACGGCTTCCGCTGAGTTCAAGGCGCTCGTTTTTAAGAATATTCCTGAGCGCGCGGGTGAACTCCTCCGGGAAGAAATGGAGTCGAGTGGGCCGAGAAAGGTGTCGGATGTTCGAGCGGCGCAGAAGGCCCTGGTTGAACTGGTTCGACGCATGATCGCCGAGGGAAGGCTCAAACCAGCGGAGCGCTGATGGCCGAATCCTTGCAGCCTCGTCTTGTATGGAACCACAGCAGGCGAGTGTCGCTCAATTTCTCCGTGATGATCATAAAAAAATTCGCGGGCTCTTTCGTCAAATACAGGTACTCGAGGATCGCGCGCACGAGATGAAGCCCGGCCTCCTCAGACAACTCTGGATGGAACTTGAAATTCACGACCGTCTGGACCGGGAAATTTTGTACCCGGCTCTCATGAGTGTTGCCGACGAGGGCGTGCGCGGTCGAATCGCTGATCTGCTCGACGCGCATCGCGAGATGCGGGACGGTATCGAGAGCGTCAAGGAGATTTCCGAGGATTCCGAATATATGCGGCAGAAAATGCGGGAGTTGCGCACGAACGTGCTCGTCCATTTTGACGACGAGGAGCACGATATTCTGGGTTTTGCCGAGCGGAACCTCCATCCCGCAAGATCCCGGGAATTATTTCAGGAAATGAAACAACGAAAACGAGAGCTGCTTGATTTGCCTTATTACAAAGATGCCGGTCCCGAGAAGGTTCAGAATCCGCGCGGCGGTGAGCAAAAAAGAAAAGCAGGGTGATCGAGTGCGCGCGTTCAGCGTTCTTTTGTTCTCGGCATTTTTAGCGCGGCCCGGACTGGTTTTAGCCCAGGACAGCGGGCAGCCATCCGGCGTAGCACCACAGGGACCGATTGCGTACGGTCAGGGCGGGGTTCTTTATACCGGGCCTGAGGGTACTTTCATCGTTGTTCCTGATCAGGCCGGAGTGGTTCGGTCGTATTCGCTTAGCGGTGCGGTTGAGAGCGCCGTCCGCGCTCAAAGTTCGCCCGGGCCGGCCGCGGGTTCCGGGCAGCAGCCTCAAGATCAGGCAGCGCAAAACATGGAGCAGCAAGCGGGATCACAGCCCAATCAGCTGATTTGTGAATGTCACTGCCCGCCTTGTCCTGGCACGGCCGCGGCTGAGGGTATTCAGGAATCCCCGACGGCTCCGGGCCAGGTGGCTCAAGACGACCAGCCGGCCGAGCAGCAGCAGGGCGCCGCGGTCGAGGACTAAAACCGATATTCAACGGAAACCGCGGGTGCGGCGACCCCGAGTTCATCCGTGTCTTTGATCAAACCAACGAATACTCCAGCCTTCGCCTGGAGCTGTTTCTTTAATCGATAGCTGACTTCCAGGGAGGAATAGGGGAGTACGCTCGATTTGAAAGTGATCGACTGGACGCGAGTGGCCCCGGTCCCCATATGAAGCCGGAACGGGCGCGGTTCGCCGACCGCGAGTTCGATGATCTCGGCATTTATGCCGCCGTACAACGCCAAAAAATGAGGTCCGGCGTGGTATTCGGATTCAGCGGTACTGCAATAAACCCTCCCCGCGACCGACGCGGCCTTTTTGCATAAAAAGTTTTTGGTGAGATCGTCGCTTTGGTGCGCGCCCACTTGGATTCCGATTGCCTGCCAGCCATAATTCGGAACAGGTCTGAACTTCAGATCAACCCAGTTTGTGGTGCGCATCCGATGTGGGCCGCGCCCGAGAACGTCACTTCCTTGTCCTACGAAGCCCCTGCCGTTTGATACTTCGATCGTCTCGCGTTCGTGCCTGATGGGGTCATTTGCGCTTGTTTGCGATGCTGCTTCCACGGATAGGGGACTGCCGGCGGCTAGGACGAAAGCCAACTGGGCGAAGATTCTGATTCGAAGTGGACCAGTGCCGTTCACGTTAACTCCACGCCCCGGAATTTTTCCGTAGGCGACGATCCGTTATATGATCCATGACCATTCTAGTCAACTAAGGGTTTCTTGGCGGGCGCGCTATTGTGAATCCGTTGAGCTCATTCTTTCTTTCTAGATGAACCCAGTGTTTTTGATGGGTTACAAACGAGCCGCCTTTCTGAATTGCGAATAATTCTTAACGGTGTTATTGTTTGTTTAGTTTCCAATGTCCGAAAACCGAGGAGGGTAAAATGAAAATGAATCGCAGGATGACGATCACCATGGTGGCTGGGCTCGCGCTTTTTATGGGTGGGTGTGGCCAAAATAATAATCAGAATAATCTCGTCAAAGATGTCCAGCTCCGGACCTTTGAACAGAATGGCGCTTCCTATGTGGAAGTCGCGAGCTTGTTCAATACGGGTGCGACACAGCTCGCCTCTTTTGAACTTCCGATTTTCAATCCCGAAAAACCAAGCGAGATCTATGGGCGAATCGCGGTGCGCCAGGTTCTGACGGGTAATGCGACCGGATTCGAGCTCGGCCTGGCTGTCAATCTGACCGAAGTTGCTCGTCTCCATCTGGTCGATAAATACCTTCCCAATGGAACACCGATTCCCGTGGGCGGTCTGGGCAATACGCCTGTGATCGGCGTTCCCGTCGGCGGCTCAGGGGCACGCATTTATGTCGCCTATGGCCCGAACGTCGCTCTTATCGGGGCTGCCCTGCCGATCAGGGAATTCGATGGAATGACCGATGCTCCCGTCAATGTCTTCCCGATGTTTGAGTTCGGAGAGGGCGTTCGCGGCATCGCCGGAATTTTCACGGGAACCGAAAAGAAACAGAGCGGTATTGCGCTCTTCGTTGACGCGGGTCCCGCCTTGAATCCTGCTCCGATCACTTCGAAGCTCCTTGCCGGTGACGGTGCGGTCCGCGCGCCTGCCGCCAGCGCTCTCAAATTCAAGAGCATCCGGGCGTCCTCCGACGACACTTACCAGGTGAATTACCGGCTTTATAAGCTGAATAAGAAACGCGCCGTGCTCCATCCGTCAGTACGGTAACAGACGGCTGTTCGCATATTCCTGCGGGGTCAGAGGAAGGTTCCTCTGGCCCCGTATGCTTTGATGAATGATAATCATGAACGATGTCCCGTTTTGCAGGGGTGCTCTCATTGCTCATGGTTTTGGTTCCGATACTCGCCTGTTCGCGCGCGCGGATGGGCCGCGAGCCTTTCGATTGTGAGCGCGAGAGCATGACACTCAAGGAATCGAAATGGTTCCATCCGGCGACTCATGACGCTCGCGGGGTGGTTCTCCTGGTACATGGACTGAACCTTAAACCGAGCCGGATGGACTCGCTTGCCGAACTCATCCGAAAGCAGGGCTACGAAGTCCTTCGGCTGGCTCTTTCCGGGCATCACGGGGATCTCGAGGAATTCAAGAAAGTTTCGGCGGAACAATGGCTCGGCGAGGCTGCCGCAGGGTACTGCCTTGGTTTAAACCGCAGTCGGGTTCTGGGTAAACCGTTGCTTTTCGTGGGATTTTCGCTCGGGGGACTTCTCGGCGAGACTTTGCTCAATACGCGTTTTAAGCCGCCGGTCGAATTCGAAAAAGTCGTGCTCATCGCACCCGCGATTTCAGTGCGCGCGAGGTCCCATTTGGTGCGGGCGTTGCGCGTCTTAGGTTCCTCTTACGTTGTTTCCAGCGGCAATTCGGAAGCATATCGCGCGGGAACCGGAACGCCGATCGCCGCCTATGATGCGACTTTTGATTTGATCTCGGAACTCTCCGCCAGCGGCTTCGCGCGTTCGAACGTGCCGACGATCGTGTTTCTTGCACCCGAAGATGAATTGGTCGATTCATCCGGAGTGGCGGAAATTCGCGAAAAATTCGCGCTGACACGCTGGAAGCTTATTTATGTCAGTAACGCGGAATCAGTGCTTCCCGGCAAGCGTCATCATCTTTTCATTGATGAAAGCTCGGCGGGTCCTCGGCAATGGAACGAGATGAGCGGGCAAATCACGCGATTTCTGCGTTAGGCCGCCTTACTCACCTCGGGCGGAGCTGCTCCGACGACCGGAGCGGGAGCCGTTCGAAGCTTGAATTTGCCTGAGGCATGATCTTTACGCAGGCTCTCGATGACATTGCGGGCGGTCGAGAGCGCGTTTCTGATCTCATTCGCGTCGTTTCTCTGCCGCATCCGCGTGAGTTGATCGGTGACAATGGTTCGGACATTTCCTTGCGGAAGCAGTGATTCCACGCGCTCCGAATGTGGCGCGGGCAGGGCGAAAATAAAAGCCGCGCGTTGCTCGTTGCGAAGGGTGCGGAGCACCAGGCCAAGCGCCTCATCGGCGACGCTCGCCAGATCGCGGGGGGTCCAGAAGCGTTCCCTGACCATCGTGGCAAGCTCGGGGGCCTGTTCCGAAATACGGTCCAGGAACTCGTCATCTTCCCCGAAGTTCTTGCTCGCGAGCGAATTCAAAATCGGGTCAAGCAGGGTCTGGCTGTAGAACTGTGCCCGTTCCTCGGTTTGTTGTTCTTCGGGCACTTCACCCGCGGTGGCGATGATCTGATCGGCGGCCTGCGCGACTGCCGTGATTTCGGCTCTGGCGGCGTCGATAAGATTCTGCAGTTCGGATTGCGGCATTTCCTTGATCAGTTTATCGAAGTTCTCGCGTGGGAGGAATTCGCTCAATATTCTCCATGTGCCGGGCGTGTTGAGCTGCTTACCGATCGTCGAAAGGTGCTCGGGCTTGATGAGGAAAATTCTCGCCGTTTTTTCCGAGCCGAGTGCGCGTTCAACCAGTGTGCGCTCGCGGATCTTATTCAGGACGAGGCGTTCGACGAAGTCCTGAAGCCAGGCGGTCTGTTCGCCGAAATCAGCGTCGTTGGGAATTTCGGCCATCCGCCGTACCCGGGCCATACCCAGGAATTTTTTGACGGTTTCCTGTTCGTCACCCGTCAGATTGGGGAGGAGCCACTTGATACCCCAGAGTTCCTGATCCGAATCGTTCACGGCGCGAAGGAAGAGAAGTGGGTTTTGCGCGAGCGCTTCCTTGATGATTTGCACGTTCCGTGAATAATCGGTCAGGAGCGTTTCGCTTTTCGGTTTTTTCGCCCCGCCGTCGAGGCCGTTTTTATGTTCGAGGACGATCGGGTTTTCCTCGGAACCTTCAATTCCCAGGCTGTCCTTGCTCTTGCTGGTGAGGAACAGGCTCGAAAGTCCTTGAACGACGGTTTGCGCGGAAGCCTTCACCGCCTGTCCGAAAATCAGGATTCCGAGCGTCAGGATGAAGGCGGCCGCGACCGCGCTTAGAAGCGGGAGCAGGGTTTTCCATTCCGGCACTTCCGGTGCTTTTGAGAGTTTATCCGGTTCCACGGAGGGCATCGGCGCGGGTGTTGGCGTGGGCGCCTTTTTGGGCGGAAGCGTAAGTTTCGTGACGGTGACTTTCGGATTGAGTCCTTTCAAGGTTTTCAGAACCAGCTCTCGCGCGTTGTTCAGGGCCGTAGCATCGACATCTCCGCCGATTTGTATCTCGACGTCCACGGAGTCGATCACGACGTTTTTTGAAGGAGCTTCGACCGGCCGGATCTGCTCAGTGACGAACGAAGAGGGGGCATACAGAATATCGACGCCGTCCCCGGGGGTGAGCGGTTTTACCTGCGGTCGGACCTGCGATTCGATCACCTGGACGCTCGTGACAACCCTGGCCTCATCGCCGAGAAAGGTTTTTACGTTTTCCTGGACCTTTTGTTCGAGTGATTTTCTCAGCGCCTCGATTTCCGGGTTAAGTTCAAAAGGCGCTGCTGAACTGGAAACCGCAAACAAGGCGGCGCACGCGGCGACGCAGAGCTTGACGCAATAGGTCGAAATTCGGTTTGAAGTTCGTCGACTCATCTCATCCACTAATCGACTTTTTTGGCTGTTTTCTTTACAAATTTTGAGCGGGCTTAAGGACGCGTCGTATAAAGGGTTCGTTGTAATCATGCAGGAGCCTGACGACCGTGTCCTGTTCGACCTGTCTGAAATTTTCGTAATAATTTCCGACCGCCAGGAAATCCGGGTCTGGGGTGTCGACCGTGATGATGGCGTCACATTCCCGTCGTACATTCGAAATGCCGGAAGTGCTTGCGCAAGGCACTCCAAGGCCGAGCGTACCCGTGCCGGCGGGATGCCGCGTTCGAAGGAATTTTAGGGCAGCTTTGCAACTCTCGCCCGTGGCGAGGCCGTCGTCCACGAGAATGAAAATGCCCCTTTCCGGGGGGACGGGGCTCAGGCCGGCGTAAACCCGTTTCTGGTTTTCGACGGATCGCGCCGCCTGGGCAATCGAGAATTCGAGTTCCTCGGCCGGAACGAAATGGCGGTTTTTTTCAGACAGGTGAACAGCGCCGCCTTCGTCCATGGCGCCTATGGCGTACTCCGGCTCCCAGGGGTGACGCACCTTCGCGACAAATACCGGAATAACCGGACAGCCTAATTTTTGTGCTACAGGTAAGGCTATTTCGATTCCGCCGCGCGGCAGGAAATAGACCCCGTCCACTTTCTCGAATCGCAATGCAAGCTTATCGGAAAGAAGACGTCCTGCTGACCAACGATCCTTGAATATCATACTCTCGGATCGTGCAAACCGCTCACCAGGGCTCAGCGAATGGCATATCTTCTGCTTGCTGCTCAGTATGCCGAAACCAAGACGAACATTGGAAGGTTCCAGAAAAATCATCTGGGCAATTGACGCATTTGAACCGCCGAATTCCCTGCAAAAGCATGCCGCTGAAACGTTGAAGCATTTTCTGACGCGCGAACCGGCTGCCGTGATTGAGCCGGTTTATGTTTTAAGCCCGGCGCAGTTGAATCTGAGCGTCGAATTCAGTTCGCCGTGGGTCGCGCAATACCGCCCGGCCGCTGAAAAAGCCATTCGAGAGATCTGTGAGTCTTTCGAACTGCCGCAGGTGATCCGGCCAACGGTCATCGTTCAGAATTTCGCGTCGACCGCTCAGGCCGTGGGAGCGCTGTCCGATTATGCCGAAAAAACCGGTGCGGAGGCGATCGTGGTGGCAAGCCATGGGCGCACCGGATTCAGGCGGATTCTCCTTGGAAGTTTCGCGGAGACGCTCATTCTGAATTCCAAAGTCCCCGTTATCGTCGCCGGGCCGTTTATCCGAAAGAATTACCGAATGGATCATATTCTGTTGCCGACGGATTTCGGACAGCATTCAGAAGAAATTTTCAGGCAGGTTGTTTCTCTTGCCGGTGCGCTGCGGGCGAAGCTGACGCTCTTTCACGCGATCCCCAGCCCGATCGAGCCGGTGTTTCAATCGGGGGTTTATCTCTTGGGCGGCTCGTGGCTTCCGGTACATACGTATTTCAGCCAGGAGACTGAGAGGCATCGAAAACATGCCCGGAGCTGGGCCCGCTGGGCCAGGCGGCAGGGAATCGCGGCCGAGGTGATCATCGAAACGAAACCGAAATCGATCGCCGATGAGATCGTCGCGCTCGCGACGCAGAAGAAAATCGGGATGATCGCGATGGCGACGCAAACCGGTGCGGTTTCTTCGGCGCTGATCGGAAGCATCACCCGCCAGGTGGTTCGAAACGCGGATTGTCCGGTTTGGGTGCTCCGGCCTTCGGCCAGGAAGGCGCGGGCTGCCCTGCCACGGGCAGCTTGAGGTGCTTGGATGGCGAATCCAAAAAGAGTGAGGCCAGTCGACGATTATGGACCGCTGAACGGAACCGGTCGCCGTGTCGCAAACCTTTTTGCCGTATCATTTATCGCCGGTATTTGGGGCGCGATCACGATTTCTCTGATCATGCTGATCGGGCGGCTGGCGGGACTGCAGGATTTCAGTCTTGAGCTGCTTTTGGGGACTCTCGTGACGGGACGGTTGGACGCCGGCAGTTGGATCGTCGGCTTCATCTGGCACATCATGAATGGGGGCGTTTTCGGTCTGTTTTATGCCGCCGTTTTTCGTTGGATCGGCAAAGCCGGAGCGCTCGCGGGCGCGCAAGTCGCGGTCATTCACTGGTTGGCGGGCGGGTTTCTCGTCGGTCTCACGTCGGCGATGAATCCATTCATTCCGGCACTGATGCGACCGGTGGGATTTTTTGGAGCGGGGTACGGTAATGCCGCGATTTTTGTTCTTTTCGCGGCTCACATCGCTTACGGCGTTGTCGTCGGGGCCATTGATCGCGCATCTCGCGAGCCGGCCATCCCGATATCCGAAAACCAGGGACCCGGCGATCGCTTGGCGGCTTGAGGTGACTGGGCAGATTATGCCCGGTCGCCATCGCACGGTACGCGGGTTACAATGAGAGGATGATAATTCGCTACCTTTTTGGGGTGCTGGTCATCGTGAGTTTCTCGCTATCCGGGTGTAACGAGAGTCCCGCGCCACAGCCGCAGTCTTGCGTTGCCGGTCTTCCCGCGATCACCACGGGGGCGAATGGGCTCGCACGGGTTTTTCTTCCTGATCCGGCCGCTTCCGCGGGTATTCTGAGTCTTTCGCCCGCTTCATTGAAATTGAATGACTACGCGGTTTCGCGCGAACTACTCCGGCTCGGCGGAAGGGGCGTGCTGGAAGGACGTTATGTCGAGGTTCGCGATGGGCTGACCTGCCAAGGCGGATTCAGTGCCTTCGAACAAAACAACAATTTCGTGTATTCCCATTCGGACCGCCGATTTCAGGAGGCGATGGCCTACTATTTCGGCGACCAGTACCGCGCCGAACTTGATGCGGTCGGAGTTCTCCAGCCGGTATCTCCGGTGAGAATCGTGGTTCATTACAGCCTGGAGGATAATTCTTCGTACATCCGCTATAGCGATGGCGGCAGAATGGTTGACGAGGTCGATCTCAGTGATTCGCTGGCGACGCGAGGGGCTTCGTATGCCGACGATGGAGCGGTTACGATTCACGAGCTCCAGCACGCCACGACCGTGAATACCTATGATCCTTCCCGGAACATCCGGCGGTTCTGGTACGATGAAGCCGGAGCTTTGAACGAAGCGGTGTCGGATTTCATGGCGCTGATGTTCGTTTCTTCGATGCTGCCGACGTCCTTTGACCCGAGGACATTCAGCAGCTGGGCTCTCGGAAAGTTCATTCCAGGGGTTCGCGGAACGCGGGGCGCGCATCGTTGTCCCGCTTACGACCCGAACTTTCCTGATTGCAGCGGCTTTCCCGGTTTCGCGGCTGAAACGAATACGATCAGTTATGTTTATCCTGACGGACTGGGATGGCCCTACGCCGCCGGTTTTGACGGGCCGGGATATGCTCGTTCCGCTTTCCTGAGTTTTCGCGGTCAGGAGAAGCCCCATGATGCCGCCATTCTCATGCAAGGCGCCCTGTGGGATGTCTTCGAGGCGCTCAGGGCAAACCACTCGCCCGACGAAGCACGAATGCTCATGACCAAGGTTGTGATGAAAGCCATTGCGGATCTCCCGAAGCCCGGCTTCTCGCTCTCGCCGATCTCTTTCCAGGGTTTCGCGGCCGCGATGTTCGAGGTCAGCTCGGCTCTCGGCTTCTCTGCTGACGATCTTGATCGGATGAGAGCGGCGTTCCGTGAGAGAGGCCTGCTCGATGCTCCGGAGCTTCAGCCGGGCTGGGCGGGAGCGGGTTCCGTCAAGATTGTCGATCATCCCTCGATACTTAAAAATTGGCTGAATAGAACCGGAGCCGACCCGAAGGTTATTCCACAAGGGAATGCGACTGGACTGAACGGCCAGGTTGACGCCGGCGAGGTGGTCGCGATGTGGTTCGATCTTCAGAACTATTCTGATCTGACGGCCGGAAATGTTTATCTTCGGGTGAAATCACTCAATCCCGCTGTGACCTTTCTCGACAATGCGGTCAATGAAGGCTTCGTGAGCGAGAATGAGACGCATGTCGTGTATGCGAAAGTCAATGGAACCGAGATCGTGCAGAAACTTTCCTCTCCCAAGCCGGCATTCGACGTGCCTCTGGGGAACAGTTACTTCCGGACCAATCCGTATTTTGGAGAGAGTTGGACGACTGCGGTCTGGGTGAAAGTGGGTGCGGCAGCAGCTCGCCAGACGCTTGCTTTTGACATTCAGGTTTCGGCGTCGAACGCTCCGAGTGAAACCGTGAGGTTTGAAGTCGGTGTCCAGTAACAGGCTGAGGGCGGTCTTCATCACGACCGCACTGGTTCTCGCCGCGTTCGCGAGCATGATCGTGTTGTCGTCCAAGGAGCAGGGTACGGAATCCCTGGCGCGAAATCGCCCGAGGAGCGCGGCGACGGGAGCGGTCAGCGGAGAAGCCACGGGACAAATTATAAGACAAGCTGCGCTTCACGTAACACCCGCGACCGAAGTGACCGGTTCCGCTCAAGAGCGCTGGAAAAACTTCGAAGCCTCGTTCGGAACCGGCTTCGAGCCGCAATGGCGGGATGGCCTGCTTGCGTCAATTCGCGCGGCGGGCGGTAAGATTCGAAATCCAAATGCACGCGCGGCCCGGCCGGCAGGGCCGGCCCGGAATGGTTTCGAGTCGCGGGATTCGGAACAGGTGCTGGCGAGAGCTCGGGAATTGCTCACCGTTCTTGAGGGTCTGGTCGGGGTTGAGGCCGAACTTCCGCTGGAGAATCCGGTTGTTCGTGGAGGCGAGACATCCGCTCACGTTTTTTTCCAGGAGACCTGGCGGGGGATTCCCATTGAGCCCCTGGGAAAAGTAAGCATTGATTTGGGATCCGACGGGGAACTTCGCGGGTTTGATTCCACTTACGTGAGGGATCTGCTGATCAAGAACAGGGTCGGGTTTTCCATCGAAGAGGGACGTCTCAGAGCGCTTTCGTGGTTCTACCGTTTCCAACCGGAGAAGCAAGCCGTCCAAGTGGCTGGCGGCAAGCAGATCATCTGGGTTTCGGGACGGAATGGCTGGCACGCGTACGAGTACTTCGTGCGCGGTCACCACATCGTGATCGACGCGATGACCGGGGAACTCCTTTACGGGCGTTCAGCCGGGTCCGCTTAGATCTTCTGCTCAGATCTTCTTGATGAACAGGGAACTTTCGAACCGGATTCTCGGGCCGTAGACTCCGTTCGGAGCTCGCTTGCCTGCCGCGATTACCATCACGGTAGATGCATCAGACGGCAGCTCGAGCAATTTCCTGACCCTGACCGAGTCGAAACCCTCGAGCGCGCAAGAATCGAACCCATGAGCGCGAAGAGCAAGCATCAGGGTCTCGGCAGCAAGCGCGGTCGTCTTAGTCGCCCAAACGCGCATATCAGCGCCTGAGGCGGGCTCGCGTGGCGTAGGCGCAAAAAGTCCACGGAGAATAACTACGGCTTTTTTGACGGGGCCCCAAGCGCCGAGCGGTCCCTGTCCATAAACGAGAGGCACCAGTTTTCGATAATAATCAAACGCCGGTTTCGGGACTTCCGGTCCCTGGGCTTTGAACCGCTCGAGCATCATCCGGCTGTTTCGTTTCCATGTCCCGGTTCGAGCCACACATACGATCAGCTCGGCGGCTGTCCGGGCCGCTGGCTGTGACAGGCAGTATTCGACGAGTTTGGCTTTCTTTTCGGGGCTGTGGGTCCAATAGAATTCCCAAGGCTGAAGGTTGGAGGAATTCGGTGAGAGGAGCGCCAGCTCGAGACAATCGGTCATAACGGCTTCAGGAATCGGCGTTGAATCAAAGACTCGAACGCTCCTCCGGCTGGTGATTACCTTTCGGAATTCTTCCACCAGAATTTCGGGGGGTTGCTCCTGGTACTGGATATTCGGAACTTCCGAGAAAATTTTTGTACTTTCCATGATTCGCTTCGATCGCTTTTGCGCGGCTGAGGGGTCGCTTCGGTTACAAGGCTGCCTGTTCTTATCAAAAAAGCGTGTCGCGCGATAGAACAGATTGGTCTTGCTGCAGGGGGGTAAGTTCATTAAAATTTTACAGGAAATCCGAATCACGATGGAGCGCGTATGAAAATAAAAAAAGAGCAGCATGATGACAGACTTATTGTTCAGCTGCAGGGCCCCTTGGAAAACAGTTTCGACTTTGAGCGGGCGATCGGCCCCGTGAAAGGTGAACTCGTTCTGGCGTGCTCTGGCGTTCCCAGGATCAATTCAGAAGGCGTGAAGGCGTGGATTCAGTATTTCGAGTCGTTGAAGGAAAAGGGTACTCAGTTCAGCTTTATTGAGTGCTCTCCGGCCGTCGTGCAGCAGATCAGCGCCATTTCCAATTTCGCGTGCGGAGGTAAGGTCAAATCCATTCAGGTCCCGTATGTCTGCACGAAATGCAGGCATGAATCGGTCGTACTGTTTGAGACCGCCGACCTGAAAAAATCCGGGAATTCCATCCCGGATACGGCATGCCCGAAATGCGGTGGGCAGAGTGTCTTTGATGATGTGGAGGAAGAGTTCTTCGCGTTCCTGAAAAGGATTTAGCGGACTTTTTCGAATGAAAAACTTCGTTCTCCTCATTTCGAAAACTCCCGAAGATCGCACGTTCGTTGAGCGAGCCGCTCAAATCGCGGGTATTCCGGTCAGGGTCGTCGAGTCCGTCGAGAGCGCGGGGAAGGTTTTTCTGGCGGGGGAGATCCCGCAAGCTGTTTTTCTCGATCTCCCGGAAGAACGAAATTACCGCGAATTTGATCGGCTGGTGAACGCCCAGTCCCGCCAATTTCAGGAAACGCTCCTGTCTGATCGGCTTCATTTTCTCATCTCCCGGAATATTGATGAATGTCCCTATCTCGTCGCGGGGCCGTACGCCGGGAATATTCTGAAGCGAAGTGGCGCTTTGGAGCATGAGGGAGTCCATTACGGGCGGATACTGCAATGCACGCTGTCTCAAAAAGGGCCCGAACTTCTCGGGCCGGAATTCAAGAACAGGGGCGGAGTGACGCAGGAGTTCGTGTTGGGACGCACGACTGAAAAGCAGAGTGCCATCGAAAAGGTTCGGGATCTTTTTCTTGAGCACGGATTCCTGGGCCGCGTGGCTGAAGTGATTGCCACGGCAGCCGACGAGTTGCTCATGAACGCCATGTTCGACGCTCCGGTGGATGATGCTGGCCGTCAAATCTATTCTAAAGTCGATCGTAGTACCGATTTTGAACTTTTGGGGCGGCACGCCGTCAAGATGGTGGTCGGATTCGATGGAGCTTACGGCGCGGTTTCGGTGACGGATTCGTTTGGGAGTCTCGAAAGAGCCAAGCTGCTGAAGCATGTTTTGAAACTCTACAAAGACGATACCTATCACCTCGGGACTGAAGTGGCGGGTGCCGGGATCGGTTTGGCGAGCGTCTTTCAGCTCGGGGGGAGTCTTTTCTTCTTCAGCGAACAGGGCAAAAAAACTGAAGTGATCGCCTTTTTCAAACGCGCTGAATCCTTTCGTGAATATCGGGGACACTTCCGATTTTTGACGATGCAGTTTCGTTGAATATGGTTGCTCATCAAACGCGATTTCAATAAGATGCGTGGAAGAATTCATCCGGCCCAAGTTGGCCGCCCTAAACCGGAATCCAAACTGGAGTAGTATTGCTTAACATCACCAAAGAACAAAAAAATAACACTTTATTGATCCGGCTGATTGGCCCCATCGATGAGGATGTTCAGTTCGAATCGGCCATCGGGCTGGTCCCGCAAGAAATCATTATCAGCTGCAGGGAAATCCCCCGAATCAATTCGATCGGCGTGAAGGCCTGGGTGAAGTATTTTCAGACACTCCGGCAAAAAGGCGTGAAATTCACGTTCATTGAATGCTCCACCGCGATAGTGGAGCAATTCAACTTGATTTCGAATCTGATTTCCGGAGGGACTGTCGAATCGATTTACGTGCCCTTCAGTTGCACGAAATGCAAATCAGAGCTGATTGGCTTATTCAAATGTGAGGACCTCAAAAAAAGCGGCTTCACCCTGCCTTCGCTCACATGTTCAAAATGCAGCGGACCGGTCGTATTTGACGATATTCCGGAAGAGTATTTCAGGTTTCTGCGACGGTAGGTTTAAATTTTGGTGGATCGCACAGGAGTCGCTTACCCTACGAGTAACTTTTCAGTTCCCGAAATAGTTCTGCCGTCCAAGTTATGATCCGGATCTTCTCGTTTTCGGTAAGAAGAAGGTGGGGGCTGCCGTCTTTCGTTGGCCAAGGAAGAATGGCAAGTTCGTAGGACTTCGTTTGGATTTGAACCTCACTGGCTGTGACTCCGTCTTTGGTTAGCGTAGTGAAGTCGGTTCCCTTATGGTTAGATCTGAGGTCGTTGCGTCGGTCAGTTCCAGCCAGTACCTTGACGATTTCCCGCGAATGTTTGGTGCTAGATCTCCAGTCAGGAAAACGAGGGCATATCTACGTTAATAAAGACGGCCCCGTCTTCGCTTATCTCGCGAATTCGATAACCACGCTCCAGAATCTTCCTCACCGGAACGCCTACGGCTTCCCAAAGGTTGGTCAGGACGTACCCGGCAACTCCGTTAAAGTCCTTTCCGAAGGCCACGATCCGGGTAAACACGAGATGATCCCAAAAACCTCGTTTAGCACTCTCAGCGACGTCTTTGGATTTGGAACGTGGTAGTGCATTGCATTTTTTC
>DATDSK010000247.1:0-5790 GCA_035291325.1 Bdellovibrionota bacterium
GGTCGATCAGCATCTCCACCGGATCATGACCCGCATTCACGAGAACTGCGTCACCACGGCTGAACGCTTTGGTTTAGCCGGTAACTACGTGACCGGCGCCAACATCGCGGGCTTCTTGAAAGTCGCCGACGCGATGATGGACCAGGGAATCGTCTGATCGGATAGGCGGTTCTCAAAGAGCTGAAAAACGGCTCACTTCAACGGGTGCTCGTGAGGGCGACCGGGGGAGTGGGCCGTTTTGGCATTTGCAAGCAATGCTCGGGAGGCTTTCAGTATTCCTGTCTTATTAAAATCTCGGCTGGGATTCCCCGGCCGGTCCAGGTCGAAGTCTGCCAGCCTTGATTTCGCAGCTTCTGTGAAGAGACTTCGACATCAATCAGCGAATTGTATCCTGCTCTCGCTGCCTGAAACGCAAGCTTGAGAATCGTCTCGTCGCGATCCTTGGACCCTTTGACTTCGATCGCGCGGATCGCCTTGCGAATGACCCGAATATGGGATTTCGAACCGGCAAAAATCACGTTAACGGCTTTGGCCTGTTCGAGTGTCGCTTCGTATTCCGTTTTGAACGGCTCGACTTTTTCGTCATAACAGGGACCGCAGTAGTAGGTATGTTTGAGCTCGGCGGGGAGGGGCCCCTCGGCGAACGAAAAGGCTTTCTCCACCAGGAAGATCCGGCACTTGCGACAAAGGGGAGCCGCGCAGATGCCACAGGTGGATTCAACCCGAGGTGAACGGCAAATCGCGCAAAGCTTTTCCATAGGTCGTCGAGAATAGCACGGCTAAGCCGAGTTCGCCGACTAATTCTTGCTTTTCGCCCGAAAACCGTGAGGATAGTTAAAACGGAGAAGACTCGCCATGGCCATTCAAGAATTGACCCCTGAACAGCTTCGAACCATGACCCTGGAAGAAAAGGATCGCTGGTGGCTCAAGAACGTGTTCAGGGGCGACATGCCTCAGCTCACGATCCGGTCGGCCCTGACCGGGATGCTGCTCGGAGGAGTCCTTAGTTTGACCAACCTGTACGTCGGCATCAAAACCGGGTGGACCCTCGGGGTCGGGATCTCCTCGGTCATTCTGTCGTTCGCCTTCTTCAAGCTTCTTTCGAAGATGCGCCTGGGACATGAAATGACGCTTCTTGAGAACAATGCGATGCAATCGATCGCGACGAGCGCGGGTTATATGACCGCGCCGCTCATCTCGTCGCTCGCGGCCTACATGGTCGTGACGCAAAAGCCGATTCCGATCCTGCATTCGCTTGTCTGGATCATCCTGTTGAACCTTCTCGGCGTTCTTTTCGCGTTTCCCTTGAAAAAGCGATTCATCAACGATGAGCAGCTTCCGTTTCCCGAGGGGTTCGCGGCGGGGATCGTGATGGATAACCTGCATAGCGATCAGGGGCGCGAGGGGATTTTCAAAGCAAAGATCCTGGCCGGCGGCGCGGCTCTCTCGGCGATGATCGAAATCTTTCGTAGCGAAAAGTTCATGGAAGCGATTCGTCTCAAATTTCTGGTCATCCCGGAATATTGGGACGAGTTTATCTATAAGTTCTGGACTCCGAAGATTCTCGATACCCCTCTCAAAGATCTTACGATCAGAGTGGATACTTCGATCGTTATGGTGGCGGCGGGCGGCCTGATGGGAACGAAAACGGCTCTTTCACTCCTTCTGGGCGCTTTCATCAATTACTTTCTCCTTGCCCCCATCCTGATCCAGAAGGGCATCATCGTCGGGACCGGGTTCAAGAACATCACGATGTGGGCGCTTTGGGGCGGCGTCGCGATGATGACGACTTCCTCGCTCTATTCGTTCCTTTCCAAACCGCAGGTCATTATTACGTCTTTTAAAGGGCTGTTTGGCCGCAATAAAGGAAAACAGGATATTCTGAAAGACATTGAACTCCCGATGAAAGTGTTCCTGATCGGAATCCCGGTCGTGGGCGCGCTCACCGTCTGGGCGGGACATTCGTTCTTTGGCGTGCATTGGAGCATGGGGATCATCGCGATTCCGCTCGTGTTTCTTTTCACTTTGATCGCGGTGAACGCGACGGGGCTCACGTCCATCACACCGACCGGCGCTCTTGGGAAGCTGACCCAGCTCACGTACAGCGTTCTTTCGCCAGGCAATGTCACGACGAATATCATGACTGCCGGAATTACCGGTGAAGCAGCCGGAAGCGCGAGTAATCTTCTGATGGATATCAAGCCCGGTTACATGCTCGGAGGTAAGCCGCGCCATCAGGCGATCGGACATGTTCTCGGGATTTTTGCGGGCGCGTTTGTCGCGGTTCCCGTGTTCTACGCGATTTTTCATGGGGATCTCTCGCTTTTGATCTCGGATAAGCTCCCCATGCCCGCCGCCCAGATCTGGCGCGCCGTTGCCGAGATCCTGACCAAGGGCTTGAGCTTTCTGCATCCCACGGCTCAACTTGCGATCGCGGTCGGCGCATTGATCGGTTTGGGGCTAGAGATCATAAACCAGCGGACTCATGGCAAGTTCCCGATTTCCGGTGTGGGCCTTGGCCTTGCTTTCGTCCTTAAGTTCACGGATTCGCTCGCGATGGCTATCGGCGCGCTCTTTTTCTGGTACATGGGACGAACTCTCAAAAACAAAAAGGGCGTCGCCTACCGCGTGTTCATCGATAATCAGGAAACGGCCTGTGCTGGTGCGATCGCGGGCGGGTCGATTATCGGGCTTGTTCTGATCCTGGTTGAAACATTGATTTTAGGCGGGTAACGCCCCGGCAGGGAGGCTTTGCGCACGGCCGCTTCTGTGGTAAACGGCACCCATGGCCCGAACATTCCTATTTCGCTACTCGGCGTTTGCACTGCCGGGACTGGTCGCGCTTGCCACAATCCTGGCGCTTTCTTCCTGTGCGAAGCTTCGTGATCTCCCGTCGGGAGAGGAGATTGATCAGGTTGGTGAAATCTATCCGCATACAAAAAAAGCCAAGTGGCGCGATGAGCACGTCGGTTATTATCTCGCGATCCATGCGCCTGAGGAGCCAGGGGAGCCCGGGACGACGGCAACTCAAGCAGAAGTGCGGGCGACCGGCCACTCAGACAAGCAGAAGCAAATCTGTATCTCCTGCCACAAACTTCAGGCGAAGGCCCCCCGTGCCTTGCCCCGTGCCTTGAATGTCACCTGCGGCGCGAGCTGCCACGCGACGCGGCCGGCCGGTGAGGGGAAAGCGCTTTCGAAGCTCACCCCGAAAGACAATGCGTGCACGTCCTGTCACGATGCGGATACGTTGTTTCCAGGGCGCCAGAAGGGATTTTCGCACGCGATAGCCGCGAACGGGCTTTGTTCGATCTGCCATCAAACGAAGGCGGAACATCCCGGCACGGATACGGTGACCCGGGATCCGAACCCCGAAAGCTGTTTGAGATGTCATGATTTTAAAAAACGTGGAATGGGGACGCATGATCCGCTCGCCGACATGGGCGGGTGCATCTTCTGTCATGATCCTCATGGTTCCGAGCGCGAATTCATGGTTCGTGATGACACTCCCGGGCTTTGTTTGAACTGTCACAGTACTCCGGAAGGGAAATCCGTTCACGGGGTCGTTTCGTCCGGGAAAAACTGCATGAATTGCCATTCGCCGCATTCGCCTCGGGCGCAAGGGCTTTTACGGCAGGCCGCCCCCGAACTTTGTCTGTCGTGCCACAACAAGAAGATGAAAGTGTCGGGACGGACGATTCCGGATATTCAGGCTCAAGTCGCGCTGCCTTCTGCCCATCGTACGAACACTTCCTGCCGGGACTGCCACAAACCACATGCGAGTTCCGAAGATCGGTTGCTCTCGGCTCGGTATTCGATCAAGGATTACACTCAGTACACGCCGGGAGATGCCGAGAACCCCAACACTTACGCGCTCTGTTTTGGCTGCCACGATCAGAGCATGTTGAATCGTGACATCTTCACGGGAAATGAAACGGCGTTCAGAAACGGAACGACGAATCTCCATTGGTTCCATGTGACCAATGAGGCAGGGACGACTGGACCCCGCTTTGGACGCTCCTGCCGCAATTGCCACGATCCGCATGGAGCGAAACAGCCGCGCTTGATCCGGTCTGAGACAGGGCCGCGAGGGTTTCCCCTGATTTATCGGGTTACTCCCAACGGCGGGAATTGTACGACGTACTGCCATAGTTCGGAGCATCCCGATTATTCGCGGCAGGGACGCTGAAGAGTTGAGCGGGTTTGGGCAGGTTTTGAAGGCTTGCCAAAAACCGACTGAATTGATAAGGGATTGTTGTCGAAGGACGCAGGATTCTATGATGCGGTATTTATATAGCTCTCTTTGCTTTGCGATTCTGCCGGTTGTGCTCAGCGCTGCGTTGAATGCTCAGGCCAGCGGGATTGAGTGCATGAATTGCCATGAGGATGTGCTCAAAAAGACGTACAAACACGAACCGGCTGTCATGGATTGTGGGCTTTGTCACGAGGTGGGGCAGTTTCCGCATCCGCAAAATGGGAAACCGAAGTTTCTTCGCGATAAGACGAATAATATCTGTTTAAGTTGCCACGAGCGCGACCGAATGCGGTTGGCCGGGGGGCATGTTATTGAGAAACATCCCGTGGAACTGGATAACGATCCTATGTGGGACACCGGTAATCCCACTATTGCACGTCGGGAGTTTAACTGCGCTTCCTGTCACAACCCGCATAGCTCGAATATGGACCAGAAGCTCTTTCGGTATAACTACAAGTCACCGGTCTATGGCGGTTCAAAGTGCGCTGTGTGCCATTACGATAAGTACTTCGGCGAACCCGCGCCGCTGCCCCCTCTTGAAGATTAGAAACCACTTCTACTTGATTCGTAGGTTATTTCAAGAATCCAAAGTACTCGTCGGGATGACCATCAAATTCGAGCTCGCTTTTGCATTCGTTGCAGGTGAATGTTGGGGGGACAAACGTCCCCTTTTCACGATGAATGGCACTTGGGGTCAGGATCTGAACAGCTCTTCGGTCACATTTCGGGCAATAATAGGGAGCGCAGAAGGAACATAATGAGACCTTCGCTGTTCCGAGCACATTCGGAACAATGCCAGCTAGATCGACAAGGACTTCGCTTACTTTTTCGAATTTCAGAGGAACAAGTGCTTCCGCTTTCTCGAGAAAAATGAGCCACGCGCGCGCGCCCAACGAGTTCAGCGAGTCGATGTGTCCGAGATCAAAGATCATTTCCTGGAGCCCTGGAGCGATTTTGGTAATGTATTCGAGCAGAGAATCGAAGTCGGTGTTCTCGTCGATGAACCCGGTCGGTCGCATGATTGCTTTCTTTGTTTCGGAATTCACCAAAGCTTCGACGTGGAAACGATCGCCCTTGGCAAGAGTAACCGGTATGCTCATATCGAAAAGCATTGATCGGAAGCCGCTATTTCGTCAATAGCTTTCACTCTAAAACTGTAAAGCTGCGGCTTTGACTCCAGTGGCTGCTGTGATTCCCGCTCAGACTCTTCACCCGCCAATGGTATTGACCAGCAGATTTCGGAACGAACCTGAAATAATTCTTAGAAACGGATTCGGCGACGAGAATGTTCGAAACGCCGGAATCAGAAGCAATTTGCAGTTCGTACTTCTCGGTAACCAGAGTCCTTTGCCAGGTGATCAAGACATCCTTTTTAATTCGGAGCTCCTGTCCCTGTGCCGGGGTCTGCGGAACGGGAACGGCCAGTTCCAATGATATCGGGACACGTTTGCTAAAGATTCTGGCATTCGATCTCATTTTCGCTATCACCTCGTAGCTGAAGTTTTCGCTGATTGACGTGAGCGCGAAATCGAGACGAG
>DATDSK010000248.1:0-10118 GCA_035291325.1 Bdellovibrionota bacterium
AAATGGATGCCGAAATCCACTGGAGGTAGCCGTGGCTGATTCCATCCTGCTGCAAAAAGGACGAATTCTTGATCCATCCCAGGATCGAAAAGAAAATCAGGATTTTGTGGGCGATCTTCTGATCGAAAACGGCAAAATCTCGGCAGTCGCCAAACTCGGCCAGATACCCACGAACCGGGCCGAGAAAATTATCGATGCAAAAGGCTGCTGGGTACTTCCGGGTTTGATCGACGTTCACGTTCACTTTCGTGAACCGGGTCTCGAATACAAGGAGACGATCGAAACCGGAACGCGTGCCGCAGTTGCGGGAGGCTTTACCTCGGTCGCCTGCATGGCGAATACGCAACCCGTCAATGACGCCCCTCACGTGACATCCTTTATTCGCGAGAGAGCCAAACAGACCGCGTCGTGCCGTGTTTTCCCGGTAGGCGCGATCAGCAAGGGCCTGAAAGGCGAAGAACTTGCCGAGATCGGCGGGATGATCGAGGAAGGCGCACGCGCGATCAGTGACGATGGCATGGTGGTCATGAACTCGTACCTGATGCGAAAAGCGATGGATTACGCGAAAGCGTTCAACATCCCCGTCATCACTCATTCCGAAGACCTGAATCTCGTCGGTCAAGGGGCGATGAACGAAAGCGCCTTTTCAAACGCCCTTGGACTTCGTGGAAATCCAGCCGCAGCCGAGGAGATCATGGTAGCTCGTGACATCGCGCTTTGCCGGTTAACGCGCTGCCCCGTCCATATTTCCCATGTCACAACAGAACTGGCTCTCGAGCACATCCGGCGCGCGAAAGAGGCGGGCCTCCCCATTACGACCGAAGCGACACCCCACCACCTCACCCTGACCGAGGAGTCCGTCCGGAGCTATGATACGAATTTCAAGATGGCCCCCCCTCTTCGCGGCAGATCCGATGTCGAGGCGCTTCAGAAGGCCCTTGCGGATGGCCTGATTGATCTGATCGCGACCGATCATGCCCCCCACGGGCTGATCGACAAAGCCGTCGAATATGACCAGGCTGCCAGCGGCATTATCGGGCTCCAGACCGCGCTTCCGCTCACCTTGAAACTCGTGACCGAAGGGAAGCTGACGCTCAATCGCTGGGTGCAGGCCATGACCCTTCGCCCTGCCCAACTCCTGCGACTTCCGTATGGAACACTCCAACCAGGGCGCGAAGCGGACGTCACGATGATTGATCCTGATCGCCAGTGGAAGTTCACCGAAGACACGATTCTCTCGAAAAGCCGGAACACGCCCTTCCTGAATTGGGACTTCAAAGGACAAGTGATCACAACCATTGTCGCGGGTAAAATCTGCTATTCAGCTGAACAGTAGCATGAACCGGACGGGCGGAGATCTGACCCGCCCGCATGATTCTGTGGAATTCTTTCGGCGCTTTGTGGATATTATGAAGGAGAGGTCGCTTTAAAGACCATGTACCAGAAATATCTTGAACCCATCATCGAGGAATTCTCCACCGGCGAATACTACCGTGAAGTTTACGAAGCCAAGCAGGAGTACTTCGAAAAGGCCGGCGTTGTTTACGAAGACGACGTCGAATTCGAACAACGAATGTGTATCTTCATGGACTGGTACATCTTCGATCGGGACCTGCCCGGGGTCGATCTCCCGCCGATCAAGTATTACTTCCGCAAAAACAAAGAGCGTTTTTCAAACGAAGAACTGAACATCTACCAGGATTTCTGCTCAACCATTCACTCGATATTCCGAGTCAAGCGCTTCACGTGGAATAGAAAAGGATTCGTCGTCGTCGACCTCTTTTCGAACAAGACGTACAAAGTCACGGATTCTGAAATAAACCTCGGATTCGCGCGGGGCGATATTTTTGAGGCCCGCATCATTCCTTTCAAAGGCTGCTTTGAATTTTCACGGGGTTTCTGTTTTCATCCCGTCGAAATGGAGTCTTTCATCCTCGGAGAGATCAAGAAGGTACGCTCCCAGGAAAAGAAGACTCAAACAAAGCTGATTTTGCAGCTCGCCGCGATGAAGCTCAAACGACTCAGATTCCAGCACATCGACATCCGGCACATTTACACCTTTAATTCGAAATTTTAGGACGCTGCATTTCGCCACATGTTTCAACTTTCAACGGACCCTGTTTTTCCTTGCAGACGCGCCGTTCATCTCATTAAATAGATGAACGCCCCGCCCTTAGCCGCTCGGCGTTTATTGAACCCACTAACTCTTACTCATAAGGAGATTCACATGAAGTTGATCGTTGCGATGATCGTTCTTGCATTCTCGATGGTTGCTTTCGCCGAAGAACAGACGGACCAGAACACTGCTCCTGCGACCGGCACTGAGCAGAGCGCTCAGACAACCGAAACGCAGACGACCGAAACCCAGAAATCCGAAGCTCCGGTCACCAAGACAACCAAAAAAGCGAAGAAAACCAAGAAAGCAAAGAAAAGCAAAAAAGCTCATAAGGACCATCAGGAAACTCAGACCACCGAAACGCAGTAATCCGGAGTCTCAAGTATTCGAAAAACCCCCGTCCGGCACCGCCGAACGGGGGTTTTTTTTTGCTTCAACGTAGGCTACTCTGTTTTTTCATGAAGCCAAGGGCACCGAAGAAGATTCTCGCGATCAAGATCCGGGCGCTCGGAGACACCGTTCTCATGACGGCCCCCGTCGCGGAACTCAGACGGGCTTTTCCGGATGCCGAGATTCACGTTGCAGCCGATAGCCGCTGGGCCCCGATCCTCGAAAACCATCCGGCCATCGACCGGATCTGGAAATTCGAACGGCACCGCGAACGGTTTGCCCGGACCAAAGCCGCCGCTCATCTCGCCTTCCGCCTTCGCGAGCAGCACTTCGACTGCGTGATCAACTTTCACGCAAGTCCTTCGAGCGCCATGATCAGCCGCGCGACGGGCTCGCCGCTACGCTCGATCCACTTTCACGGCCACCTCGACAAAAACAAATTCTCAACCGTCGACATTCCGGGAAAAGGATCACTGAAGCCCATCATTGAACGGGACATGGATGCCGTTCGCGCGCTCGGAATCGAGATTCCTGCCGGCAAGTTGCCGCAGCTCGTTCTCGACTCAAGCGAGGTCTACCAGGCAGCCGCGCGGACGCAACGGGATCTCCTGCTTCCTGACCCGATTCTGGGAATCAGCCTCGGCGCGAGCCGGCCAACCAAAAGCTGGAGAGTTGTCCACTTCGCTCACCTCGCCGTCGAGTGGTGCCTAAAGGAATCAGGCAGTGTTTTCGCGACAGCCGGTCCGGACGAAAGCCGGATCGTGCGGCTTTTTAACGATGCGGTAGACGCGGAGCTGGCGCGGATGATTCCCGATTCCACGACTCGTACCTCGGTCCGCAACCGGATAACGGCCGACCACTCGCTCAGTGTCCGGCAGCTCGCGGCGCTGTTCAGCCGTTTTGCGGTTCTTGCGGGCAACGATTCGGGTCCGAAACACATCGCGGTCGCTGTAAATACGCCGACAGTAACTCTTTTCGGCCCCGAAGACCCGTTTGAATGGCATCCTTATGAAAAGAAGAAACATCCCTTCTTCTTCGTCGACAAACTTGACTGCCGTCGCGACGCGCTCCCGGGAATGCCACCCTGGTGTGGTGTCCTTGAATGTACCGAAGACCACAAATGCATGAACCTGATCGGAGTGGAGCAGGTCTTGACCGAATGCCGGAGGGTCGCCCGCCGCAGCCCGGGAGTTAAACTTGAACCAGAATAAGCAGCCGATCACCGCGGCCATCATCACTTACAATGAGGAAAAGCACATCGAGAGGTGCTTGCACTCCCTTTCCTGGGCCGACGAAATCCTCGTCATCGACGCCCACAGCTCGGACCGCACTCCTGAACTCTGCAAGTCACCCGGCGCGCCGTGGGCCAGGAAACTCCGTTTCCTCCAGCGTCCATGGGAAGGCTTTCGTATCCAGAGAAATTTTTCGCTCGATCAGGCCAGCCACGATTGGATTCTGATTGTCGATGCGGACGAGAAGTGTTCGCCTGATCTCGCGGAAAAACTCCGGGCTTTAATGGCCACGCCGGGCGGCCCGCCAAAGCGGGCTTACAAAGTCCATCGGACCGAGTACTTTTTAGGCAAGCCGATTCATTATGGGATCTGGAATCCGAGCTATCAGGACCGGTTCTTCCATCGTTCCGGCGTCAGGTACGTCAACGATATCCACGAATATCCGATTTTTGCTGAAAAGCCGGGGGTAATCCACGAATCCCTGATTCATTCACCCGACTTCGCCCCCGAACGTTTTCTCGAAAAAATGAACAAATATACCTCGATCGAGGCGAGAGACCGCGTGAAACAGGGCCAGAGAACGAACTGGTTCCGCTTATTGGGAGCCTTTCCCGCGATGTTTCTCAAGAACTATTTCTATTACAAAGCCTACCGGGACGGCATGCACGGCTTCGTGATATCCCTGCTCGAAGGGGTATCACGGGTCGTTCGTCACGTGAAAATGTGGCAAATTCAATCCGAGCAGGAAGCGAAAAGAGGCCTGGATCAATGAAAGTTTCCGGTTTCACATTGGTCAGAAACGGCACCCAGTTCGATTATCCTTATTTGGAATCACTGAGATCGCTGCTCCCGATCGTGGACGAACTCATCATCGACGTCGGCATCGGCGACGATGATACGATGGACCGAATCAAGCGCTTCGCCGACGAGGAGGGCGCGGGCAAAGTCCAATGGTTCGGGACCACGTGGGACCTGAATAATCCCGAAAAACGGAAGGGCGGCCTTATTCTTTCGGAACACACGAATCTCGCCCTGGATCGGTGTATCGGCGACTGGTGTGTTTACCTTCAGGCGGACGAAGTCTTCCACGAGGACGATCGTGATCAACTCCGTTCAATGCTCGTTTCGACAGCGGATGACCACCGCGTCGAGGGCTTGCTGTTCGACTACGTGCATTTTTACGGCTCTTTCGATGTCATCCAGCAATCGCGGGGCACGTACCGGCGGGAAGTCCGAGCGGTGAAGAGGAGCGCGCAACCACGCAGCATCGGCGATGCCCAGAGCTTTCGAAAAATTTCGGGTGAAAAGCTCAACGTCGTTCGGTCCGGAGCACGGGTCTTTCATTACGGCTGGGTAAGGACTCCCGAAGCGATGCGGGAAAAGACCTTCTTCATGGACCAGCTCTATCACGGAGCGCCTAAACCCGAAGATGCCGAAAAGCGCATCCCCCATACCGGCGACAACTACCGCTACAAGCGGTTCTGGGGCCTTCGGCCATATAAAGGATCACATCCCGAGGTCATGACTGAGCGGATTGGAAAAAAGGGGTGGCATTGGGACCTCGATCATTCACCGTGCGTCTGGACCTGGAAAGACCTGAAAAAAATCGCGCTCGATCTGATCGAGAGGCTGACCGGCCATCGCTTCTTTGAATACCGGAGTTACAAATTGATTCAGTTCCGTCCAACCCCAAAGGGATGCGACTCGTGACACAACCGAGAGCCTCGCTATTCATCTCGACTTTCGACATGCCTCGACATCTGACACTTGTCTGTGCGGCACTCGAAGGCCAAAGCACCCGGGATTTCGAAATACTTTTTTGCGACGACGGTTCCAGCCACGAAACCGCCACCGTCATCCGGGAATTCACGCAGCGGTCGCCAATTCCGGCCCAGCACATCTGGCACGAACACAAAGGCTTCAGAAAATGCAAAATTCTGAATCAGGCGGTCCGGAAAGCCCGCGGTGAAGTGTTCATTTTTCTGGATGGCGATTGCATTCCGCATCGCGATTATGTTCTCGACCACCTGAACCAGCAGGAACCCGGTCGATATCTCGCCGGCCGCCGTGTGGAACTGGGGCGGGACCTCAGTCTGACGCTGACTCCGGAGCTGATTCGTGGCGGTTTTTTTGACCGGCCAAAACTCCCTCTGATCCTGAGCGCGATTCGCGGCGATACGGAATACCTGAACCGGAGTATTCGGATACCCTGGCAATGGCTCCGGCGCTTACTCAAAATGAACCAGGTCGTCGATATGAAGGGTTGTAATTACTCGATTCCGCGGTCCGCCCTCGAATCGATCAACGGCTTCGATGAAGCTTATGAGGGATACGGACGCGAGGACACGGACGTGGAGATCCGGCTGCAGAACCTGGGACTCAAAATCAAATCCATGAAGGGCCTGGCTCTTCAATTCCACATTTGGCACCCCCGCCGGGGCTTCACGCCGTCCAATGACAAGCGGCTGGAACTTCTGAAAAGCAGCGGCCGGGTCCGGTGCGCGATGGGGCTCGATAGCACGACGATGGCAGGGCGCTGAATTGTGTGTTAGTTTGCGCAATATGAACCATGCGCCCGAAAAATTTCCGCTGAGCGTGACCATCATCACGCTCAATGAAGAGCGCAATATCGCGAGGGCGATCGACAGCGTTGGATGGGCCGATGAGGTCATTGTCGTTGATTCCGGGAGCACCGACCGAACCGTCGAAATCGCCCGGAGGCATGGCGCCAAGTTGATTCCGAACCCCTGGCCCGGATACGGACAACAAAAGAATTTTGCGCAGCGGCAGGCCTCTCATGACTGGGTCCTGAATATCGATGCGGACGAAGCAGTCCCCCCCGAACTCGGCAAGGAGATCCGGGACGCTCTCGGCGCCGTGTTTTCAGGACGCTTGCATGCGGCCGCTTTTTCTTTTCCTCGAAAGACATTCTATATCGGTCGCTGGATAAAACACGGCGGCTGGTATCCGAACCAGCTCGTCAGACTCGCCGACAAGCGGCTCGCCAGGTGGTCTGAGCCCAACGTTCATGAAGATTTGAAGGCCGACGGACCAGTGGTCCGATTAAACGAATCGCTCCACCACTATGCCTTCCCGTCGATTTACGAACAGATCCTGACGAACCTCCGTTTTTCCCGGCTTGGTTCGGAAGATTTGAAGCATGCTGGCCAAAGCCCGAGCATTCTGAAACTTATTTTGAAACCCATCGGCAAATTCCTTGAGACGTACTTTGTGAAAAGGGGGTTTTTGGACGGGATTCGCGGGTTTATCATCTCCGTGAACGCGGCGCACAGCATGTTCCTGAAATACGCCTACCTTTTCGAACCGGAACTCCTGAAGCAGGTGGACCAGTCCCCGGAGATCAAGAATGCGACTACTGATCATTGATAACAATATCGATCCCGACTCATGGGGCGCACGCAACCTGCGCCGCTATCTGAGACTCGTGCCGGAGGCCACCGCGTTCGTTCGCCGCGCGCCACACGACGACCTTCCGCGCAACCCCGGAATTTTTGACCGCGTCATCATATCCGGCTCCAAAACGTCGGCCCTCGACGATGCACCTTGGATTTCGCGTTTGCACGACTTCATCCAACGAACCCTGGAATTGCGAAAACCCCTCCTTGGGGTCTGTTACGGCCACCAGTCCTTGGCGCGGGTCATCGGCGGAAAGGCCCATGTCAGAAGAGCGGCCGAGGCAGAGTTCGGCTGGACCACGATTGAAATCACCGAACCCTCCCCCCTGATGGACGGCTTGCCGCAGTCTTTCTATTCCTTCTCCTCGCACTTCGATGAAGTCGGTGAGCTCCCGAAGGGGCTGAAGCGGCTTGCGCGGTCGGAATCTTGTGAGGTACAAGCTTTTCAAGTCGAGAAGTACCCGGCATTTGGAATTCAGTTTCATCCGGAAAAGGACCTTGCCAGTGCGGAAGCGACCCTGGCGGAGCGAAAGCGTTTGGGAATTCCAGACCGGCTCCTCCATCCGGATAAAAGCAAGGAACTCTACGACTCAAGAATCGGCGATACGATATTCGGGAATTTTTTTAAACTATGAACGGCCAAAGAAACTACAGCGGGAGACAAATCCTGACCTTCTTCCTGAAGCTGCTCTTTGTCGGCGGACTGCTCTATTTTCTTGTCCAAAAGGGCTTTATCTCGCTGAACGACACACGCCGCGCGTTTACCCAATGGGATAAACTCCTGCCCGCGGTGATCGCGATGGGGGCAAATGCCTTCTTGGGCGCCTTGCGCTGGCAATGGCTGCTCAAGGCTCAGGGAATCGAATTGAAATGGGGAAGAACGCTTCAGCTCACGTTTGTCGGCAATTTTTTCAACATCGCTCTTCCCGGAGCGGTCAGCGGCGATTTCGTCAAAGCCTTCTATGTCGGGAAGGAAACACAGGGACGGAAATCCCGCGCATTCGGAACAATCCTCTTCGACCGCGTCGCCGGGCTTTCGGCGCTCGCGATTGTCTCGGCAGGCGCGCTCTCGATCGGCTTCAACGACTTCAAGGGAACTATCTTGCTTCATGGACTTCGTTTCGTAATCAGCTCCGCGGCTGTCATGGTCATTCTTTTCTACAGTTATCTGTTTCTGGTCCGCGAACACCAGGACCCGCTGCTCTATCTTTTCCGTTCGTTCGAGAAGCGGCTTCCGAAAGCAGGAAGCCTGACCCGGATTTACGAATCGATCCGGCATTATCATAACCACCGATGGGTCGTGATCAAGGTTCTCGTTCTCTCGATCTTCATCCATATCGTCGTCGGTTGGTCGTGCATGAATTTCGCCCAGGCTCTTGGCGATCAGAATATCCCAAGTCTTGCGACGTACGTCGTGGTCCCGCTCGGATTGCTGGTTACGGCGATTCCAATCATGCCCGCCGGCGTGGGCACCGGACACGCGGCATTTTTATACCTTTTTCAACTGATGGGCTCGCAACGCGGGGCGGACGTATTCACGCTTCTCGCGCTTTTTAACCTTTGCGTCGGTGCGGTAGGCGGTCTGGTTTACCTGAGATTCCGAAGCCGGGAGCCGGAAGCAATCCCAAGCCCCTCATAAGAAGGCACGTCGCTGGCAAACCGGCCGGCATGCTCCAATTACGCCCATTCCAGAAAGAAGCCCTGTCCGCGCTGAAAATGCCCGGTCACGTCCTCTGCATCGCGCCCACCGGGTCCGGGAAAAGCCTCATCTACGAGCGCTTTATAGAGCGGAACCCCGGATCCAAAGCACTCCTGATCACGCCACTTCTGGCCCTGGCGCGACAGCAACGAGAGCGTCTGATGAGACTTCCAAATAAGGTGATTCTGGGTGTCGGTGCCATGCGGGAAAAACCACCGACATACGGGCCCGCGATCTGGATTGCGAGTCCGGAGTCGCTCGTGCACCCGATCCGTCATTCGGCCCTCGAGCTTTGGCGTCCGGATTTTCTGGTCGTTGATGAATGTCACTGCCTCTGGGAATGGGGCGATCAATTCCGGCCCGCTTTTTCACGAATCCCGGAATTACTTGGAATCGGCTCATTTCGGCGGAGTCTCTGGCTAACGGCCACTTTACCCTGCGATGCCCGCAAGGATCTCAGAAGCCGGCTTCCTTCACCGCTGGCGGAGATCGGATCCTTTGAACTCCCCTCCGAACTCATGCTTCAAGTCAGTCGGGTTCCATGGCCGAACCGGGCCGAGGCTCTTCTGCGTTGGATCAGCATTCAGGCCGGAGCGGGAATCGTTTTTGTTTCGACCCGGGAAGCGACTCTGAAATTGACGAGAATTCTTCAAAGCATCGGGAAGAACGCGATTTCCTATCACGCCGGTTTAAGCAATGAAGAGCGGCAATCGATCGAAAACATGATTTCGGAACGAAAAACGGAGGTCATCGTCGCCACCTCGGCTTTTGGAATGGGAATGGATCACGCCCACCTCCGCTGGGCCGCCCTGTGGCAAGCCCCCTCCACTCTGCTTTCGTTGGCGCAGGCGATTGGCAGAGTGGGTCGAAGCTCATCCCGGGCGAATGCTCTCGTGCTCTGGGACGATGACGACTTTCGTCTGATTGAGTGGACGATTCAGGGATCGGACAGACGCCGGCGAGAGCTGCTGGAAGTTTACCGGTTTCTCCATTCCCATTCCTGCCGCAGAAATGCCCTGAAACACTATTTCGATGATCGCGTCGATTCAGGAACTTGCGGCAAATGTGATTATTGCTGCCAAGTACAAGCCTCCACCCCATGGGCCTATTCCGAAATGACCGGACGCAGCGTGCAGAGTGAGCGAAACCTGTTACAATCTTGAGAACTGCTTTACGGGAACCCTGGCCATGGCAGGCTTGGGGGCTCGCGAACCTGGATCGCCGATGCGCTTGCTCATGGAGGACCCGAATGCGCAGAACCCTTT
>DATDSK010000249.1:0-6818 GCA_035291325.1 Bdellovibrionota bacterium
GATGAGAGTAAAAAAAATTACAGCCGCACCCTTCATTTGTGAAATCCTCTTTGCTTTCCATGCTATAGCATGTGCTCACGAGACATGTACTATAGCAGGTACGTTTGTATGTCAGTGGCTAACTGCTCGCTTCGTACAAAAAGGAGTACGTCGAAACGTGAGCCGTTGTGACACTGTCACAAAATTCTCTCGGGAGCGTATTCCTCTTATGAGCGATGAAGAACTTATGAAAGCCTATCAACAAGGAGACATTCAGGCTTTTGAACAGCTTTACGCGCGTTATTCGCCCAGGGTCTATGGCTATCTGCGAAACAGACTGTCCAACCGGAGCGCGCTGGATGATGTGTTTCAGGCCGTTTTCCTGAAGCTCCATCACGCACGTCATCAATATGATCCGGCGCTGCGCTTCAAGCCTTGGTTGTTTTCAATTTGCCACACCGTGCTCATTGATCAGTTCAGGGCTGATTCACGGCATCCGGAATTAGTGGAGTATGAAGAAAATCGTATTCTCACCCACTCAGAAGAAAAAGAGCCGGTGGCTGTCAACCTTGATTCGCTCAGCGTTGATCAACGGAATGCCATCCAGATGCGTTATTTTGAAGACCGGTCATTTGAGGAAATCGCAAAGAAACTGAGCAAAACCCCGGCGGGAGTCAGACAGCTCGTCAGCCGGGGTGTACGGCTACTCAGCCAGGCTCTTAAATTTAAGGAGGACGAAAAATGAGCAAGCATCCGTCGTCCAGAACTTTAAGCGGAACTCTGCCTGGAACTCTGCCTGGAACTCTGCCTGGAACTCTGAATGATGAATACCAGGAATTTCTTCGCGCCGAAGAGTCCACACCGCCCCAAGTGCTTTCAGAAACGATCACACGCCGGGTCCGCGCCGATCTCAACCCGAGTTTCTTGAAGCTTTTTGGGAAGCTCGGCCTGGTTCATGCTTTTGTAGGAAGCCTTTCGCTTCTTGTCTGCCCGCAATTCGGAATCGCGCCTTTCGGCAATCACGGATTGATGGCCGTGTATATGCAGTTTGGCGCCCACGCCTGCTTAGCTGCTTGCGGCGCAACTTTCATGATGGGGAGTGCCCTGATCGCAAGCCTGGTTTTACGCCCGGAAGAGCTTCGCGCACTTCGAAGGAAAGAATCCCTGCAGATCCTCGGGCTCGGTCTGGGGTCTCTCGCCGTGTTCCTGACGTTCGGTGAAGTCCCCGCGCTTACATTGACCGTTGCGTGGCTGATCGGGGGGGCTATTTCCGGCTTGGCTGCCTTTGAACTCGGCTTTTATGTTCGCGCGTGGAGGTCGAAATGAATTATTCGTCGACACGCGCATAGCACAGATCCGTTCGGTTGCTTACAGTTTCAGTTTTAGCCTAGTGTATAACGGGGCTTGAGGTTGCCATGGATTGATGGGAACAATAAAGCCTAGGCCGACGTCAAGAAAGGTCGGAGTGACAAGCTCAGCACCGAAATTAAGGGCAACGACTCTTCTGCTTTCAGATATTCCAAAAACAGTCTGGCCGTTCGCTTGAAATTTGGAAAACGATATACCCGTCACACCACGAACTGAGATACCCTTGCGAGGTTCTGTTTCATAAGGAAATAGCTTAAACCCAAATCCAACAGAAGACGAAGACGCAGGCGCCCCGTGAGCCCATCCCCAACCGGCAAATTTCCTCAAGCGAGGAGGAGAAATGTACCAGCTCAAGGCGATCCTCGGCCATAAGACGATCCAAATGACGGTCGACCCTCTATGGCAATCTCTAAGCCGGGGACATCGAGAATCCCCCTCCGTTCGATGATTGATCAGGCTATTCCTATTCCGGGAAGTAGCTGACGATGGGATCACGAGGGTGTCGACGGCCAACTGCTCGATTCGGAGCACGCGCTGATCTCCATGCTCCTACCGCCAGCCGTGAAGGCGTTCCTAGCCGAGCTGGAATTTGAAGTCACGGCACTCTGCGGGGCCCGCTATAGTCATGGCGGTTCAATGCAGCGATGGGAAGACCAGGAGTTTGTATTACGCGAGCTGGCGTTCAATCGGGCGTTTCCGGGCGAAGAGTGGCAACGCGAGGTGATCTGGAATACTGCCGGGGAATGCCGTTCCGGTCGGAAGGGATTGCGGGACGGACCTTAAACCGCCCGTCCAGCTTTCAAGCGTTAAGAATCATGCGGAAATCGGGATTGCAGCGGAAGACTGCATGTTCCGCCAGACAGCCACTCTGGGAAATAGCGTTAAAAACAACTCTCCGCAGATCCCAATACCAGTACTTTCAGTTTTTTGGATAACACATCGCGGGTCTCGCCTTTTTTGCCGAGCAGCCTTTTTCAATCTCGAAGTACTTTGCCTCCAAGTATTGCCGTTGTGCAGTAAGGACGAGAAATTGTCCAATCGCCTCATTCAGGAGCGCACTGAGGTATTTTGCGTCTTTATTCCCTCGGAAAAAGAATGCCTTTGCCTTGTCCGCAAAATTTTTTGAAGATTCAATTTTTGCGATATTGAGGACCATCTCGTCATGAAGCAGCTTTTGAGCTTGATAAAATGCTTTCAGATCCGTGTCCAGATCAGCTGAGAGTTCGACAGAAGGGATCGTGCCGGGATTTACCTCAACTCCAAATGCATCTGATAGCCATGCCGACGCGGCCAAGGCTATTGTCCCGGCGCCTATACCGGTTGCCTCGGCAGCGTAGAGTACCGCTTGGGTCCTGTGGAGTTGGTATGCGGCTCCGCCCAAAGGAGCGCTCCCCGCAAGGTGGCCGCCTGTTTCGGAAGCAAACTTCCATTCAATATAATCGGCGGAATAGACTTCTGCCTTCTTCATTGCTGCTTTCGAAAACGCGCCTAGTTTTAGGATTGCTGCGGCTGCGGCGGAAGAGGCACCGATGATCAGGGCCGTATTTGATGCCCGTGCTTTGAATTTGGTGTCATCGAAACCTGGCTTGAGGTCTCTGATATCGTTTTGACGTCCCTTTTGTTCGGCGATCGTATCAGCCAAGAGCTTTTCGACCCTCAACGCATTCGTGTAAGCGGAACCGCTCACGCAGTAACGACGACCCGAAAAAACAGGTGCATCAACGTTCTTATTAAGGATTTCTTGAGCTAAACTAATGCTGTTCTGAAGCTTGGTCTCTTCAGCATTGGCCCAAGGGCAGATCTGCAAAATTCCGAGAATGGCGACCAATTGAAACCAAAACAAATTTCGACTACGCGCCTTAAACTTCATAACGTCGCCCTCGGTCTGTCAACAAACCCTATGGATTAGAATACTCCAATGCTTTATCGTCACTTCAGGAGTGTTACTTAAACCAGCGTGTGTCAGTTTTTTGACTTAGACTTTTTGGTCGGTTTAGTGAGTCTGTGAATAGGGCGAAGATTAAGCTGCTCTCTATTGCTCAACGAGGAAGATGACCGTTACGCTTCTTCGAGCCTCTTGCCGGACTTCCAAAATTTCAAATCTGCTGTTTCGCGGGAAAAGGACTTCCTTCTCAGCTGAAAGTGATGCAGTTGATTCGTCGTACGAAAGAACTCTACCTGATTTGCTCCAAATCACAGATAGATATCCGCTCACGCCTGCATAATGTTCTGCAATAGCGATATCCAAGGTTGTGGATAAAAATGCGGGATCCTCAAAAACCAGCCCCTTCTCCAGCTTTATTGTCGGAGGGAACTCAGAACCACGATAGGCGATACCCTGGTAGACAGGAAAATTTGCCAAACCCACGTCCAATTGTTCCAGCTTGGATTTATTCTTCTTCAAAAATTTGGAATCACCCACGCGCAGTGCTCGGTTAATAAGATAGGCCCAGACATCAATATAATGAGACACGATTTGTTTGTCTGAACCTGAAGGATTACCAGGTACTGAAATTGCGCCACGAACGCTTCGTGAGCGCAGGGCATCGCTCAAACATTCCTGAAGCACATGCATGTCGCAAGCAGTTTCCTGAGATGCAATTTTGCGTACAGGAGTGAAGGAACAACTCGAATAAACGGTAGTGATAAAAACAAGCAGGCTAACTTTGATATGCGTTTTATTCACGTATTAATCCTAGTTGGCGGAGAGATTTTAGAACTCCGACCGCTGCGAAGTATTCCATTGTTAAGAGCATTTTTTGTCTTCCAGCCCCCCGGGCACGGTCGGCGGCAAGCACCTCGACGGGCCCTAAGCAGAGCCCCATGCAGACCAGGATGAGGATGAGAGGAATAACGCCGCGTGATCAAAGAAGCCCCCGTGTTCTCTCATTTATCGGAACTTTTCAGGGGTTAATTAAGCCTTACGTACTGGCAACGAGGCGTCGTCTTTACGATTTCCCGAGCTTGCAGGTATTGATTCCTAAAAGGGTGTAAGGGGGGCACCAGCCCATCAGGCCCGTGGCAAAGGGAATAAGACCGAGGAGGAACCAGTAATTCGCCGGGCCGATAAGGGCCGCCCTATCTCGCGACTCCGGCTCGCGCTCCGCCGGCGACCGACGCGTGGGAAGCCTATGGATTCGGCAGGATAATGTGACGAACCGTGTAAACGCCACTTCACACCCAGTGAAGGAGGGCAGTTGATATGGATTCTAAACTTGCCGAGGCGATCGGCCTTTTCAGACATGAAGTGATTTCCCCCGTGCTCCTCGAACAAGGAGCGGCGCAGATGGCGTATTTTCGCCAGGCGGCCGAACGGGAGTACGACGTCCCGGGACGCGGGCCAAAACGTTTCACCCGACCACCATGAAGGCCTGGCTGTACCGATATCGCAAACACGGGCTTACCGGGCTTCTGCCGCGGACGCGCTCGGATGCGGGATCATTTCGTAAACTCAGTCCCGAACTGAAGCAGGCAATCCAAAAGATCCGCGAGGAACATCGACAACGGTGCGGCGTTCTCCAGCCAATATCTCTCGCGGGTCTGTGCCCACCTGGGTATCGGCCTCGTTCCATAGCAAACCCTATGACAGCCCATCACGGGGGAAAATTGAACGTTTTTTCCGGACCGTCCGCGAGGGGTTCCTGGTTGACGTCAAGGACGACGGCGGATGGGACCTCAAGGCTCTCAATGACTCTTTTGCTCGCTGGCTCCGGGAGGGCTATCACCAGCGTACATCACGGAATCGACGCCAGGCCAATTGACCGCCACCAGATCTCCATTCGTAATTACCCGCGCAAGCGGGTCGACGAGGAATCTCTGGATGAATTCTTTTTGGTTTCGCTGGAAAGGACCGTCAACCGCGGCGCCACGCTTTCTCTGCACGGTATCTGCTACGAGGTGCCACCTCAGTACATCGGACAACGGGTGGAGGTCCGTTTTCCGCAGGATCGTCCGACAGAACTCTATCTCTACGACAACGACGTCCGGATGTGCCGCATTCAGCCCGTGGACAGCCGATTCAATGGCAAACAGCTTTACCGACCGTCCACGCGCATTTCCGACGTAGCCCTGCATCAGATGGATACCCAATCACAAGGAGAATTGTCATGATTCAGGCCTATTTCGGCTTCAAACGACGGCCGTTTCCGAAAGAACTGAAGACAACGGCCATGTTCGAGAGCTTCGATTTGAAGGAGGCATTCACGCGGTTGCAGTTTCTTAAACAAAACCGAGGCATTTTCTGCCTGACCGGAGAGCCGGGCAGCGGTAAGACGAGCGCGCTGCGGAGGTTCGTCGAGGAACTCAATCCGCAGACGCATCTTCATGCCTTACACCCCGCACGCGACAGTGAGCAAAATCGAACTTTATCGGCAGATCAACGGACTCCTGAATCTCCCCAACCGCCTGCATAAATCAGATCTCTTCGCGGGATTGCCCCGGAAAGTCGGCAATCTCGCCGTCGCCGCGATGACCCTCGCCATGGTAAAACGAGACAAGACCATCACGTCGGATCACGTCATCAAGGCGGCCGACGGCATATGAACCGGGTTTGTATCTCGTCACCCAGGCCGATATCGATAAAATCGACGCCTTGATCGGCGTCCTGAACTTGGCGATCACTGAAATTCTCGAGGCCCGCCCAGTCCGCGGACCTCGAGCCGGCGGTACTGCCGCGCAAGTCGAGTACGACGAGCAGATTGCGAAGATCCTCTATCGGGATGATCCCCGCGATCCCTTGTGGCCGTAGCCATTCGCCGCCATCTGAGTAGTGGCTCCCAAGCCCCGACTCGGCTCCATAATGACGGGAAGGAAATTTTCAATTACATTGATCCAATGTTTCAACTTCCAGACGTCAAATTCGTCCACCTCTACCCGTTGCCGATCAATATCCGGTGGGGTGAGGCCAAGCTGATCGAACTATGCAGAACCGAAATGGGCATTGATCCGAAGCGAGGCCGCGTTTTCCTCTTCTTCAATCGCAAGAAGGATCAAACGAAGCTCTTCTTCCTCGACGACAGCGGGAGCCAAGAACTGAAGTCCTCCCTAAGGGCGGCTTCATGGTACCAACGACCAAGGAAGGTGAGAAATTCGTAAAGATCAGCATCGAGAAGCTCAATAGCCTCTTTCGTACCGACATGTTCTAGAAAAGCGGCGAGTTACCGAAGCGCTGGTTTTCTGCACCACCAAAAAAAAGCGTCAGCAGCGCGTGACATTTTGCAAACTGCGATCAGCTTTTTCAGCGGTTTATCCGACCGAAATAATTTTTTCAGACTACAGCAGCCCTGGATTTTCCGAACATTTCAATTTTGGGGATAACGACTCGCGAGGTACGCCAATGTCTCGCGTCTCAGGTGTGCGATTGCTCGCTTGAAATATTTTCTTCAATAGGATAGTCGTCGAGTAGGTCACACAGACAGGTCCCCATCGTCTAGAGGCCTAGGACGGCGCCCTCTCACGGCGCAAACCGGGGT
>DATDSK010000250.1:0-3184 GCA_035291325.1 Bdellovibrionota bacterium
TGAACTCACGAAGGGCGATACGCTGGTTTACAGGGAAGCAAGCGCATTCGGGATACTGCAGATGGAATCGGGCAGTGCCTATGCCTTGGATGTTCATTCATCCGTTCCCGGCACGATTTTCAGAATCAGCCTGGACGGAGCCGCGGCGGTGCCGTTTGAATCCGGAAGAAATGTCATTCCATCGGCAGCCTTTCCGATGCCGTCGATAGGAAATCATTCATTGCGCGTTGATGCCGAGTTGGATGGCGTTGTCGTATCAAGAAATTACGCGCTCGGCATCTCCTGTGAGGCCGCGATCGCGAACAGCATTGTTCTGAATCCGGCTTCCATCGCGGTTTCGGCGATTTACCCGAACGTTTATCAGTACAGCGCCGGCGCCATTGCCACGGGCGGAATCGGTCCTTTCGACTGTTCATGGGATTTCAACGGCGACGGCGTTCGTGACAGTAACTTCGCGAGTTGCGCCACGCCGGTTCGTGCTTACTCGAATCATGTCGATTCCCGGCGAATCAAGGCGTTCGTTCGCGATACCGTCTGTAATAAAATCCTCGTGGCGGAAGCCGATCGGGAGCTGACCGCGCCGCCTTATGCCGCGGTCCTCGGGATGAAGTCAAATCTCTATGTTACCGGAACGGTTTCGAGCAGCTCCCCGGCGCTGGCACAGAACCGTGCGATTTCGCTCCGGCACCTTTCGTCGAATCAACCGGATATTCTTCCGGCCAGGGTCACGTGCAACTACAGCCGGGTGAACGGAAAAGGTACGTTCACCGTCAAAGGCTTGAATACCTATGGTTTGACCTCGTCCAAATCGCATGGCTTTTCGATCACCGTCAGCAATATCGACGACACGATCGTCGGCGGGGTCGGTGGTTCCATGAACGCGGCAAACGCCGTTCTGCAGCAGGTACAGTTTTCAACCGACGAGTCGCCGGACCTGTTGAACAGGATGGTTTTTCAGGGTGGACAGACCTATTGCCAGCTCAATTCCGTGAACATCGAACCGAAGGAGATCGGCGGTGCTCCGTGCATGAATCCGGGAACCCCGATTCAGAGCAACTATATCGTGGTCGGCGAGGGGACTTTTCAGTGTACCGGGTTGCCCGGAACGAGCGCTCTCGGGACCTCGATTAACGTCACCCAGGGCGCGTTCTACTGCGAGTACCGCTTCGTCGACGCGTGCGGTGGCGGCGGTGGCGGCGGTGGCGTTGACCCCATTAAGCTGTAATGCGTTCAGCTTGAACGTAAACGGCGATAGAAAGAGAGATTGAGCTCTCGCGCCCGGTCGAGACGATCGGCAATCGACCCTGTCGGATAAAGCGCGGGGCAGATCGCCGGGCCTTTGGCCGCGTAGTAATCGCGCACGCAGCTTTCGTTATTCTTGAGATCCCTTCCGTGATTGGAATAGGTCCTGAACTGCCAGTCATCGGAATAGGCAAGAAAGCAAAGTCCCCAGACGCCGATCAACACCCATTTTCGGAGTCGTGGCAATTTGTCGAGAACGGTCGCCCACGCGATCGCCGAGAGCGGCACCAGGAATGCGGTGACCTCCGCGTAGCGCGAGAACTTCGACGCGCTCAGGAGTCCCCCGGATCGCCCCAGGGCGAAAATGGCGGCCGCGGCAAGCAGACCGAAAATCGTGGTGAAGAGCTTGTACTCCGCGATTACGAGCGGTCGTCCGGCGCGGATCCCCGAGAACCGGACCGCGGTCGGGAGAACGACGATCAGGAAACAAAGGAGGCCGAGGAGAAACGAGGTGGTGCCGATGCCAAAGCCCCAGGAAATCTGATTTGTGAAAAAGTTCCAGAAGCTCAGGCGATCAGGCCAGATGATCGAACTTTGATTCGTCTCGGGCAATGAAATGACCCACCCGGCGAGCGAACCGCCGATGAAGATCGTCACGGCTCCGGCCTGGCTCAAAAAGCGAGTGAAATTCTCCCGGCCCGCGCGAAATCGCACGAACCTGAAGCAGAGCCAGGATAGCAGCAGTACCGCGCAACTGCCCGGGCCAAAGGACATGGAAAAAATCGAGAGCGCCGCGAAGGCCGCGCCGGTCAAAATCCTCCGGCTGCTCTGCTTTTCATCGAAAAGAAATTCGACCGCGATAAAAAAGAAAAACAGGCAGAGGTGAAAGGCCGACTGGAAAGCCCAGTAGAGATTTTCGTGAAAAATCGTCGAAAAAATGAAAATCGAAAACGCGGCCGGAATGGACGAGGCCATGTTGCCAGGCTGTCTGATACCGAGGCGGATCACCCACACCACCATGGCGAGCCAGGTCAGTAGATTCAGGGCGACGTGGCTCACGAGATTCCAGCCATTCAGCTTGTAAAGCAGCCAGACGAGGAACTTGGTCGTGACGACCAGGTGTTCGTTGTGTCTCGCGAAAAGCCAGTCCCAGGTCAGTCCCGCAGGAAGCGCATCCGGCAGAAGTACCTCCCATTCGTCCCAGTACGGCAGATCAACAGCCGAATGAAGGATAAGAAATACATTCGTGCATGCGAGCGCGATGAGAAGAATCCATGCTGTGCGAAACGGAACGGATCGGGGAAGCGGCATTTCAATCATTCATCAGGCAGCGGGAAGGAAATGTCAAATGACGCGCAAAAAAAAGAGCGGCGTCTCTTGACGCCGCTCCAAAGGTGACCCGGGGGTTGAGCTCCGGTCAGTTTTTCCCGGTCATCTTTTTGATGAAGCGGACTTCCTTCGCGATGTAGGGCGTTCCGTCGCTCCGGAAAATATCGTGAAACCAGAGCCGCGGCTCCGCTTTGTACGGCTTCTTCCATGAGTCCCAGGGATAGTTCGTTTGCGTCTTTCCGGCCACGAAACCCCAGTTATACGCGCCGATCTTCTGTTCCTTCAGATACGGCATGATGGACTCGAAGGTGCTCTTCATGGGTCTCGCCATGTACTCCGTGCAGACAATCGGCCGGCCGAACTTTTTCAAGTAGTCGACGGCCAGCATCACGCGGGGAAGCGGATCATAGTTGTGGAAGCTGATGATGTCCGAGGCTTCAATTTCGTAACGATGAAGCTCGGTGAAGGTCTCCGGCTTGCTCCAATCCGCATCCCAGATCGCGACGGCTAAAGGCTGACTCGGATTGATTTCGCGTGCCCAGGTGAACACCTTTTTCAGGAGCATCAAGGCGTACATTTTCTTGTCCTGGAGTTCCACCGGACCGTAAGAATC
>DATDSK010000251.1:0-2283 GCA_035291325.1 Bdellovibrionota bacterium
GAATACGAGCAAGCCCAAACCCCCTATCAGCGTCTCATGAACTCCTCGACTCTCACCGCAGGACAAAAACTGACGCTCCAGGAAAGAAAAGCGCGGCTAAATCCGTTCCAGCTTCAAAAAGGACTACAGTCCAAGCTCAAACAGTTCGAGGAGATCCTCAGGCAACGGAATACTGGGTTAATGGCAGCCTAGCCCCTGTGTCCAAGCCTACACCTGCCTGGTTAGATTCCTGGGTGAGTCAATACGGCCAATCCCTCGCCCTACAGCCGAGTCTCCTGAACCGATTTATCCGTTCCAATCGTGATCCGTACATTTTCAATGGGAGACCTTCCGAGCTCGACGACAGCGGCGCTCTGGTTAACAATCTCAATCCGACCGCGCAGGACGGCCCCCGTGAGCTTAACCCTACCCTCGATCGTGAGGGCGTCGAGATTCAGAATACTCGCGCCGCGAAAGACTTCCAGAACGGTTTCGACGTCCTGGTAGTACTTGTCGTCACTCGCGCGATCCTTGAGGCTGATAACCGGCAATTCACCCGGCCTCAGATTCTTAAGACGCATATGGGTGATGTCGAATCTGAAACGGTCGGAATGAAACTGCATGTAAAAATCAAAAGCCGATTTAATCGGAGAGAAAAATTGGGTGCGATGCCGTCTGTCGACGTTGATCAGATGAACCAAAGGTTCCCCATACATTCGGCGCCAGTAGCGATCGAGATTCATCAAAGTCGACCCCATCGCGCCCTCCAGTTGAAGATACTTGCGTTCTTTGCCAGCCGGGCCCGCCGGGTCCTTTTGCTTTTTTACATTACGAATCAGGTCAGGCGCGATAATTTTCAAAAATTGGTCTTCTCCGATTTCGGAGACGAGCTGTTCTATTTTGGGAACAAGAACCTCGTAATTGAACAACGTCAGATTCGTGCTTGCACATCCTTCCGCCTTTTTGAAAATATCACCCTGGCCAGCGGCCTCGGCCTGGGCGGTTTCAAGCACGGTCAGGGATACATCCCCCTCCGAAGACCTCAGCAGGGAAATCACCCCGCCTTTCATGTCCACGGCGGTTTTATCGGTGGTCACGAGCACGATCGGGATCCTTTCGGCGATCATCCAGCCGACCATCCAGGCGTCCGGCGTCCCGCCGATGTCCTCGCCGTTACTGATCGCCGAAACAAGCACGTTCCCCGTCGCCTCGGGCCTGAGCTCCGGCTTGTAAGTCGCGCGCAACGCATCGACGGCGAAGAGCGCGTGTCCTCCCGGCGCCAGCCGTTCGAATGTGATCTGACCGCCCTCGTCCAACGTCGGCAAGTGCGACTGCACTGTTGCCCGAAACCGTTCCAGCCCGGGCGTTTGCTGGACGAGCTCCTCGTAAGTTTTTTTTGAATCAAGAAGCGAAGGCTTCTTCCAAATTTCATGGATGGCCTTTTGCGTCTCCGAGCTCACGAGGTCGTGAAAAAAGATCTTTCCGAAGACGCCGGCTTTCCGGTCGAGAATGGATTGCAGAATCTGCGCTTCGACAATCGGGATCTGCACGACGTTTCCCGTAATCGGATGAGGAACGTCGATGAACAGATCCGTACCCTTCGCGCCTATCGTCACGCGATCGGCCGTTATTCCGAATCGCCGCGCGAGGTAGCTCGTTCGTGAAACCGATGATCCGGTTCCCGCCTGCATCTTCTTGATCCAAAGCGCGGCCTTCTTTGCCGAGGCGTTGTAGAATTCAGAGTGTTTAGCAAGGTCGGTATAGGCCACCATCCGGAGATGCTTCAGGAGATCTGCCGGGGCCGTCGAGAGCGGATAGGCGGTCCGCGCCTCGGAAACGACCCCCTGTCTGTTCTGAATTGTGTTTCGTTCAAACAACGTGAGGTAGTAAAACCAGTTCGCATCGTCCAGACCCAAAAGTGCTTGCGCTTTTCGTCGAGCCTCGAGCCCCTCTGCATCGCCCCGGATCGCCACTTCCATCAAACGATTGATCTCTGAACGTTCATCCATAGCGAAAGAGTAGCTCAGATATTCATCCGAGGCCAGATCGGCTCGATTTCGGGATTGTCGCCAGAACGATTTGGCGCTATTTCTCATCATATGATTCTCATCACAGGCGCGGCTGGATACATCGGTTCACATACGACTGCTCAGTTGGTCGAAACAGGACGCAAGGTAGTCTGCCTTGACAACTTCTATTCGGGCCATCGCTGGGCGATACCGAAAGAAGCGGTACTTGTGGAGGGCGACATCCGCGATTCCGCACTCGTTCGAAAGACGATCCAAGAGCATGGCATTACTTCGG
>DATDSK010000252.1:0-5184 GCA_035291325.1 Bdellovibrionota bacterium
CGATTTCCTCGACCGAGCTGTCGCGGCTCGCGCGGAACGTGAGATCCACGCACGAAACGTTCGGCGTCGGAACGCGGAAGGCCATTCCGGTGAGCTTACCTTTAACGGCCGGGATACATTCACCGACAGCCTTGGCGGCACCCGTCGAAGACGGAATGATATTCACGGCCGCCGCGCGACCGCCGCGCCAGTCCTTCTTCGAAGGACCATCGACGGTTTTCTGAGTCGCGGTGTACGCGTGAATCGTGGTCATCAGGCCTGTTTCGATTCCGATTCCTTCTTTCATCAGGACATGAACCACAGGAGCCAGGCAGTTCGTCGTGCATGAAGCGTTCGAAACGATGTGGTGTTTGGCTGGATTATATTCCTCATCGTTGACACCCATGACGATCGTCTTGACGTCGACGCCTTTGCCCGGGGCGGAGATGAGAACTTTTTTCGCGCCGGCAGCGAGATGGCCGCGGCACAAATCCGATTCCGTGAAAAGTCCGGTCGATTCGATTACGAGATCGACGCCCATCGCTTTCCAGGGAAGGAGCGAAAGATCCTTCGCGGCGGGCAGACACTGAACTTTCTGGCCGTTGACGACGAGAACGTCGTTTTCCTTCCGGTCCGGCGTGCTCTTGTCGGTGCTGAGTTCTCCTTTAAAACGACCGTGAACCGAATCGTACTTCAGCTGATAAGCAAAGTAGTTGGCATCCGTGGAAACGTCCACCACTGCGACTACAGTGGCTTCTTTTCCCCACACGCCTTTTTCTACCATGGCGCTGATCACCTGACGCCCGATGCGGCCAAATCCGTTAATTGCTATTTTCAACATTGAACGTTCCTCCGTTGCCTTGGTTAAATGATTGAGCGAGTTTAGTCTGCAACAAATTTTGAAGCAACTCGCTTCGATTCCTTTGCAGAAATTTTGGGTTCGTTTTGACGGGGTGCTTCACTGGATTGCGGACTGTAACACTCGTCTAATTTCAGTGCAGGGCCTTACTTCACGGTCAGCACCCTGACATTTCCGACTTTTCTGGTGATATCGACCGTGGTCCCGACTCGGCTTCGTCTCAGGACCAGATCGATTTCCCAATCCCTGCATTGAAGGCCTTTGATCTCGAGCGTGTTCACCTTGGGGGTCAGAAGAGGGGAATTGAAGACAACGTAGTTCTGATCCAGATCCATTGAAAGACCCGTCATCGCCTTCAGCATCAGATACAGCGATCCGGCCGCCCACGCTTGCGGCTTGCACGCGACCTGGTACGGAACGGGGGGGGCATTCTCCCGGCGCCGAAAGCCGCAAAACAATTCAGGCAGTCTGAAATCATCGCTGGATTCGAGAACTCCCATCATCCCAAGGGCCAGTCTTTCGAGTTCGGAGGTGTGTCCGTAGACTCTCATGCCGTCCATGATGAGTGAGACGTCATGGGGCCAGACCGAGCCGTTGTGATAGCTGAGTGGGTTGTAAGCCACTTCAGTATCAGCCAGGGTTCTTACCCCGTACCCGCTGAACATCGATTCCGAGAGCAGATGATTCGCTACCGAGCCGGCCTGAGCCTGCGTCAGCACTTCCGACCAGAGACAGTGCCCCATATTCGAGGACCTCACGGCACAGGGGCGGTCTTTCCCGTCGAGGGCGAGGTAAACGAATTCGCGTTCGTAGTCCCAGAATTTCTCCTGAAAGCGGACCCGAAAGCTGAGAGCGTCCATCCTGAGCCGGGCGGCGAGGTCCTGATTACCGAGAAGTCGTGCGAGTCCCGACATACTCATTTTTGCGCGAAAGACGTACCCCTGAACTTCGCAAAGCCGGATGGGCGTCGTCGCAAGCTGTCCGTTCTGGTGCATGATGGAATCAGAGGAGTCTTTCCACCCCTGGTTATCGAGCCCGGTCGGAGATCTCTTCTGGTAACCAATGAAACCGTATGGATCGTTCCTGGACGTGTTTTCCAGCCACTCAAGCGCCCGCAACGCGTAAGGCCACCAGGCGCGGAGGCTCTCCAGATCCATCGTCCAGCGGACGTATTCATGAAGAAGAATGAGGCAGAGCGGAGTGGAATCAACCGAACCATAATAGGGGATAAAAGGCACCTCACGCGTATTGCTCATCTCGCCGCGTCGTTTTTCATGAAAAACTTTTCCGGGTTGCTCGTCGGTGAAGGGGTCGTCTTTCGTGCCAAGGCTCGCGAACGCGTAATCAAGAACGCCTTTGGCGAGCTTTGGGTACCAGGGCAGGAGCTGGTAGGCCGTGATCATCCCGTCGCGGCCGAACGGGGCGGAAAACCACGGGATGCCGGCGTAAGGGTAAAAGACATTCGGCTGTTCCTGCGTCAGGAGAGTGAAAATGTCACGACGAGCCAGTTCAATAGACCGGTTCAGAATCGCGTGATCCGAATGAATCGTGAGTGGCACGAGGGGGTTGATCAGGTAACCCTGGGAGAGAAGCTCCATTTTTTCGGGCAAGGTCATCGAGTGAAAGTCGCGACCGTGGAGCTTACAGTCCGAGACGCGATCGAAAGAAACCACCGATTTCAGGGTAACTGTTTGTTTTCCCGGGACAGAAATCCGCGTGAAATGCCCGACAAGAGTGGGCGAAAGACGGATCTTTTCGACGTCGAAAAGGCGGTGAATGACGGTGCGTCTGATCCGTGCGTCAAGACCTTCATAGCTGAGTGAAGTGACTCGGCTTCCGTCGGTGACCGAATCCTCGGCGGGCAGCATTCTTCCGCGTTTTTGGCGCGAATAGCCGCGAACCTCGAAGACATCCTCGAAAACGCTCCCTGCCCAGAGTTCGATCTGGAGCGAATGATCCTGGTCGCTGAAATTCTTGATCTCCACTGTTTCGAAAAGCGTGTCCTCGAAGAAACTCATCACCCGTCGGATCAGGAAGGTGTCGCGCCGTATTCGCCCTTTGCCGCCGAGGGTCGGCAGGTCCGGGTTGCTCATCGACAGCACCACCGTGTTTCCGGAAAACCGGATCTCCCGTGACAGCGAAACGGGCGCGAGGCCGTTCAGCGTCATTTCCCAGGTGCAGAGAAATCGGGTGTCGTTATAGTAGAATCCCAGCTCCGAAGCGGACGCATACAGGCGCGGAGATTCGCCCAGAGGATCAACGACCGCGAAAGCCCGATCATCCTTGAAGCTGAGCTTAGGAATCCCCGTCAGCAACACGCTGGAGGGGATATAAGAAATTCCGTCGATAACTATCGGCGCCGTAGGCCTTTCCCGTTCGCGTCCGTTCTGCGAGTTCTGCGATTCTTCTGTAGACATGTATGTAATCCTCGGCCATCCGCTCGAGTGAGAATCGCTGCTGGACCCATTCGCGGCATTTCGCCCGGTTCAGCTTCGGAATATCGCGAACCCGTTCGGCCAGCAGCGTGACATCCAGATGAGAAAATCCTGTTACCCCTTCACGAAGCAGTTCGGGCATCGATCCACACGGGCGGGTCAGAACCGGGGTCCCGCAGGCGAGTGCTTCGATGACAACAAGACCGAATGGCTCGGGCCAGTCTATCGGAAAAGTAAGTGCGAGCGCCTGACCGAGAAAATCGGATTTTTCAGCTTCGGAAATTTCGCCGATGAATTCGATGAATTTTCCATCGATGTGCGGTTTGATTGCCGTGTTGAAGTAATCCTCGCCCTTTTTCCCCTCAATCTTTGCGGCAATTTTAAGCGGTACTCCTGAGCGTTTTGCGATCTCGATCGCCCAGTCCGGCCGTTTTTCGGCATCAATACGTCCCAAAAAGGCGAGATATTTTCCTGGTTTTTCGTGAAATTTGAGGGCCTGAACGTCGATTCCGTGATGGATGGTGCGAGCCCAAGGAAGTCCGGGGACGGGCTGGCGCTGTGAATCGCTGATCGAGACGTATTGCGCTTTTGGGAAACCGGAAAGGACATGTTTGAGATCCGGAAGATCCAGTCTTCCATGAAGTGTCGTCAATACGGGCGTTCGGGTCATTTCGGTAAGCGGAAGCATCCAATAATCGTTGTGATTATGTATGACGTCGAATTCGTGAGCGCGTTGAGCAATCATGGACAGCATTCTGAAAACATAAAAGCTCGGTTCGGCGACCGGAGGGTTTCGAAGGCGCAGGGCTTCATCTATGACCGGAACGAGCTTCCCCTCCGTCACTGAATCCGCGGATCCGAAAAGGGTGACTTCAATATTGGCTTCCGTGAGCCCCCTGCAAAGGTTGTAAACAACCCGTTCAGTCCCGCCATAGAGCTTCGGCGGGACACTTTCAAACAGGGGTGAAAGCAGAGCGACGCGCATTTCGTTTCAGTACTAGCCATTTGCGTGCCGCGTGACCGGGGGCGGTGGAGGTGATCAGCGACAATATCGCTGACTACGCCCCGATGATTGTGCGCCGTTCAGTTTTGCCGCGAGCGCGAAACAGGCCATTTGCAACGATTTGTTGCTTGTCGCAGGATTACTTGCCAGCGGGTACTGCGGGCGCCTGGGGCGCAGCAGGAGCTGCCGGCTGGTTCGGAGCTGCTGGAGCGGGCGCTTTAGCACCGGGCGCGAGCGGAGCCGGGGTTGTCGTGCCCTGGGGAGCTGTCTGGCCCTCGAAAATACTTTTTCGGGCTTTTCCACCAATGACGGTCAGGGCGAGCGAAGTAACCATGAAGATCGTGGCTGTTCCGGCCGTAAAGCGGGTGAAGAAATTCGCGCCTCCGGAGCTTCCGAATACCGTTTGGCTGGATCCGCTGAACGAAGCGCTTATTTCAGCGCCTTTGCCGGATTGGATCAAAACCACCAATACGAGAAGGACGCACGCGACAACGTGAATTAACGTAATAATGCTTTGCATTCGGAAACTCCTGTCTGGGGCCTGAACTCAACGCGCCAGTCAATTGGACCAATCAATTGGGAAGACTTACTTGCCTTCCTTTGCTTTCTTCTCCTGATGTTTCTTTACCATCTCTTCCTGGATGTTGCGAGGAACGGCTGAGTACTTCAAGAATTCCATCGTGAACTCGCCTTTTCCTTGCGTCGCCGAACGGAGGTCGGTTGAATATCCGAACATTTCGCTCAGTGGTACTTCGGCTTCGATGACGGCATAGCCTTCATTGGTCTGGCTATTGACGATGATGCCGCGGCGCTGATTGATCTGTCCCATTACGGAACCCTGGAACTCCTCAGGGGCGGAAGTCTCAAGCTTCATGATGGGTTCGAGCACAACCGGTCCGGCCTTTTCA
>DATDSK010000253.1:0-13306 GCA_035291325.1 Bdellovibrionota bacterium
GTCTCTCGGTCGGCGTCGCCTGTTCGATTCGGAGGATCTCAGCCTCCTTGGGCATAAAAACGTTTTCATTCATTTCTTTGGATGCCATGGTTCCTTCTTCCGTTTTTACGATTCCATGATCTTGTTGATGATCTTGACCGGATCGGCGATGTCCGGAACACAACCCTCGGAACACCGTCCGCAACCAACGCACGCCGGCCCGCCCAGCTTGTCATTCAGATAAGCAGTCTTGCGCATCACGCGATGTCTGAAACGATGCGAGCGCTTCTCACGAAAGTTCTCGGTGGCTCCGCCAGCCCCGAGCGAGACTTTCGCGAAGTCTTCCGTCAGGCAGGCGTCCCAGGTCCGGGTACGATGGCCGGACTTCTGGTCAAGGTTCCACTTGTCCTGCACGTCGAAGCAGTAACAGGTCGAACAAGCGATGTTGCAGCTCCCGCAGGAAAAGCATTTGTCAGCAAGTTCATCCCAGAGCTTCTCATTCTTGAACGAGGAACGGACTTTTTGGGCGATCTGCTCGGCGCTATGCTGAAGCTTCTGCGGACATTTGCCCAGAATCTCTTCATTGACCTGCTTCGCTTCCTGGGTCTGCGAGTCGCTCGCTTTGCTGAACTGGCCGTGCGAGGTGAGCTTCTTCCCTTTTTCGGTCAGCGCCTTGAAGTGATAGCCACCCGAAATTTTCGTCAGGAACGCGTCGTGTCCTTTGGGCTGCGTGTTTTTGCCGACACTGCCCCAGAAGGCGCGATCAGAAACCTTCTGAATGCTCGAGCCCACGATGGTGGTGGCGCGTCGATTCGCGAGATAATTCTGATCCGCGACATTTTCCGAAAAGAGATGATCCAGCATGTCGATCGCTTTGATGTCATAGAAATGCACGCCGAACAGCACCTGTTCGCGCGGCGCGATGCAGCTCTTTGGGCCGCTCGGAGAAAAGTCGAGAAGCCTTTGCGTCTGCGGAAATATCGCCTTCTTCGGAGGAAGAAGCGAGACGTCATAATCGAGCCGCAATTCTTCCGGAGAGGACAGCTTTTCAAAAACGAAACGATTTTTCTTTGCCACAGGCCCGATGACTGGAACTGCCGCCATGAGGCTCTGAAGGAATCTGGGCAAGTCTTCTTGCCTCAGGAAATATTCGCTCATGGTCGATTCCCCCTTTTTGTTGAGACCGCGATGAATTCTTGGTTTGGAGACATTTATAACATACTTGGCGTGGAAAAAACGTGGTTTTTCCGCTAAGTTCGCAAAAATGGAACACGACACAGGCGACTCATTTGGTACGGATTTCGAGAGTTCAGCCCATCCCGCAGCGGGTTCCTTCGACCTGCCGATGGCACACGACAAAAACCCCGAACCCGTTTCGATACCGTCAATCGCCAACCTGGAGCAGTTCCCGGTCCCTCTGCTGATCGGGAATGCCCTTTGGTTTTGCCGCCTGCGATGGATAATTATTCTGATCCTAATTTCGATTTCGGCTCTGGAAATTTTTTCCGGAAACTCCGGACAGTTCGAGCAGCTCGGGTTGGCGGTGAATTCTGCCGCATTCCTGGCAATCGCCGGGATTTTGACGATCGCGAATCTGGGTTATCTGGCCGCCATCAAGCACTCGCGTGAAGCCAAACCGGATCGGCTCCTTCTGAATCTCCGGTTCCAGATCGCAGCTGATCTGTTGATCCTGACTTTCGTGGTCCATTACCTTGGGTCGCTCGAAACGCACGCACCCTTTCTCTACCTGCTTCACATCGTGCTCGCCTGCATCTTTTTTTCGCGCTCGGAAAGTCTGCTTGTTACGATGCTTGCGTTCTCGTTGTACCTCGCCTGCCTCACGCTCGAGAGCACGGGTTCAATTTCCTGGAATGCCGGAGTATTCGAAAGTACCGCGTTTCGGGGCAGCATCACCCGGCCGCAAATCGTCCTCAACCTGCTTTCGATCGCGGGTATCTGGGGCGCCGTCTGGTATCTCGCGTCCCATCTGTCCAGCCTGATCGCACTCCGGGATCGAGAACTCGCCGACAAAAACGAAGAACTCACCCGAACTCAGGCGGAGAAGACCAGGCATATGCTCCGAACCACGCACGAGCTCAAGTCGCCCTTTGCCGCCATACACCTGAACACCCAGCTTCTCCTCGGCGGCTACGCCGGGAAGCTGCCCGACGAAGCGATCAAAATCGTTCAACGCATTGCGGATCGGGGAAACCGCCTCTCGCACGAAATCCAGGCCATGCTCCAGCTTGCTAACGTCACTTCCGTCACCAGGGATACCCTTCGGTGGACCAAACTGGACATCGGAAATATTTTGAAACGCTGCCTTGAGCAGCTCGAGCCGGTTGCCCAGGGCCGTCAGGTCCGGATTGAATCGCGCATTGCTTCCGCCCTCACGATCGGCGTCGAGGATCACCTGCTCATGCTGTTTTCCAACCTGATCTCGAATGCGATTTATTACTCCCACAAGAAAGGAACGATCTGGATCTCGTGCACTCCGTCCAACCCCGGTGACCCGGGATCCGCGGTGATCACGATTCGGGATCAGGGGATCGGGATCACACCGGAAAAACTGCCCCACATTTTCGAAGAGTATTACCGCACCGAAGAAGCCACGGTGCACAACAAAGAGTCGTCCGGACTCGGGCTCGCCATAGTGAAAAATGTCGCCGCCCTCCACCGGATAGCCGTGAGCGTCCAGAGCACGCCCGGCAAGGGCACCGCGTTTACCTGTCGCGTGCCGATCCTTCCTGAAAAAAGCCCTTCCCAAGGTTCCGAGGGAAAGATAGGAAAATTGAAGCATGTCCTGGAATATCTGAGCGGAGGTTCCTGATTATGTCCTACGTCCTGATCGTTGATGATGATGAAGATTTCGCGAGCGCGGTCGGAACGGTCATCCGGTCCGCTGGCCATGAAATCGATATAAAACTGAACACGAAATCGGCAAGCGCCAGCATCAAGACGCGCCGACCCGACCTCATCGTGTTGGACGTCATGTTTCCTGAAAACGAATCAGGAGGATTCGAGTTCGCCCGGGAGCTCCAACAGTCGCACAAAGGAAAAGAAAAAATACCGGTTCTCATGCTGACTGCCATCAACACGAAGTCCCCCGTCGGGTTTCGCGCGCGCGATATCGATGACCAGTGGCTACCCGTCGAGGAGTTCGTCGAGAAACCCGTTGATCTGAATCTGCTGCTGCAGAAGGTCAATCGGCTGCTCGAAAAGAAGAAAAACTAATACCTCGTTCGAAGTCCTACAACCACTTCACCATGTCGAGCATGAGATCGACGCGGTGGTTATCATGGCAGGGCCTTGGAACAACCCGGACCCCCAGGGACTGGGGTCCCGTCTGGCCAAACTGAATGCTGACTTCCCAGGCTGATTCACGGCCGTCATTCTCGTCCGCGATGCACTTCATCGCGTACGTCTGGAATTTTGCCAGATCGGCGGGATGCTGGGATTCCGTCGAAAGCACCGTCTCGACCTGAATGTCCTGAGGCCTCAGATTCGGATGCGCCAGGCGGACTTTCATTTTCAACGGCTGACCAAGGTAAATCTCGTCCGTTTCGAGGCCCAGCACCTCAATGTCGACGAACGAAATCGATTTCCAGCTTTCGAGGAGACGTTTCCGCGAAGCGATCAGACGCCTGATCTCAACGTAGCGGTCGGAGGCCAGAGACACGGACCTCTCGCATGCCGATTGATAAAAATCATGGTTATACTCGGCGAGCATCCGTTCGGTGTTGAACGCGGGCACGATCGAGGCAATCGATTCCTTCATCATCGTGGTCCACTGTTCGGGCACCCCGCCCCGGGCTCGGGCCTTATACCTCGGCAGGACCTCTCGTTCGAGAAGCGAATAGAGATGCGAACTGTCGAACGTGTCCTGAAACTCGGGAGATTGAGTCAGCGACTCGTCACCGATCACCCAGCCGTTCTTCCCGTTATACCCCTCGGCCCACCAGCCATCCGCCACACTGAGATTCAAGCAGCCGTTCATGGCGGCCTTCATTCCCGAGGTACCGGATGCTTCGAGCGGCCTGATCGGATTGTTGATCCAGAGATCCGAGCCCCAAACCAGGGATTGCGCCACATCGATTTCATAATTTTCGACGAAAAGGATTCTGCCGAAGAACTCCGGCATGCGCGCCAGCTCGATAACCTTGGTAATGAGATTCTGCCCGAGAACATCGGAGGGATGCGCCTTCCCGGCGAACAGGAAAACCATCGGCACATCGCCGCTCAGAAGTTTCGCGAGCCGGGCAGGGTCACGGAACAGGAGATTCGCCCGTTTATAGGGTGCGAACCGCCGCGCGAAAGTGGCGATGAAGGTGTCTTCGCTCAGATTCGCGAGCGCGGTGGCGAGGTTGGCCGGATGTTCGCGCCTGCGCTCCCAAGTCTCGCGGAGATGGCCACGGAGCCATTTCACCAGCTTCTTTTTCAACTCGACATGGGTCTGCCAGACCAATGCCGAATCGAGTTGGCGTGCCTTGTTCCAGAACTGCGCATCACTCAGATGATCGCGCCAATCGGCCCCGATCTGATCGGAGAAGACGGCTTGCCACTCGGGCGCGACCCAGGTTCCGGAATGGACACCGTTTGTGATTCCCGAAACCGGCACCTCGTTTTCATGGAACTGAGGAATGAGGGCGTGGAACATCCGGCGCGATACTTTGCCATGAATCTTGCTCACGGCATTGATATGCGTACTCCCGCGAACCGCGAGTAAAGTCATCGAAAAAGAAGTTTCCCGCGATTTATCGAGACCTCGTCCGAGTTCCTGAAGCCGCTGCAACGACTCACCGATCGGATCAGTGAAGAGCTGCAGGTACGGCGCGACCATTCCCTCTGGGAAGTGATCATGCCCCGCCGCGACCGGCGTGTGAGTGGTGAAGCCGGTGGAGTGCCGAACGTACTCGAGCGCTTCCTCGAATTTGATCTTCTCGTCTTGAACGAGTTGCGCGACTCTCGAGAGAACGAGAAAGGCCGTATGCCCCTCGTTCATGTGAAAAACTTTCGCCTTGACGCCGAGCCTTCGAAGCAGCTCGTAACCGCCGATGGCCAGAACGAATTCCTGGCGGAGACGGTGCTCGGAATCCCCGCCGTACAGCCGGTCTGAAATCGATCGATCGGCGGGTGAGTTTTCGCTCAAATCCGTATCAAGCAGATAGAGATCCACTCGCCCGACCGCCACTTTCCAGGCCTGCATCCAAACCGGACCTGTCGGGGTGCTGATATTGAAAAGGATGCGCGCACCCTTCGAATCATTGACGGGACTCATCGGAAGCGACTTGAAATCGTTCGTTTCGTAATGCGATTCCTGCGCTCCGTCCGCGTTGATACGCTGTCTGAAGTAGCCGAACCGGTACGCCAAGCCGAGCGCGCAAAGCGGAATCCCCATGTCGCTCGCCGTTTTCAGATGGTCTCCGGCCAGAATACCGAGACCGCCCGAATAGAGCTTCAGAATGTGAGAAAGCCCGTACTCCATGCAGAAGTAGGCCACCTCGGGTTCCTTTTTGCTGCTCATGTAATGCGCGAAGCGGGAAAGCGCGAGTTCGGCGCGTTCAGCGTAGGTACGCGATTTCGCGACGTGCTCGAGCATCTCCGGTCTGACCCGGTCGATGAAGACCAGCGGGTTCTTCCCGGTCGCTTCCCATAATTCCGGATCGAGCTCCGAAAGAAGCTCGCAAAGTTCCGGATTCCAGCTCCACCACAGATTTTCGCGAACCAGAGCCCGCATTTTTTCGAGAATCGAGGGAAGTTTGTTCTGAACGGTGAATCGGCGAATATGCGCCGGGGCCCGTGAGCCTTCGGTCGGGGGAAGCACCTGCCCCGCGGAAAAGGTCCTGAACCGGTCATAAGTCGCGGACTGCATCCGCTGGTGAGCCTTCGTGATCGCCTGATCATGAGCTTCCAGATAGGCTTTACCGAACTCACCCCATCGCGCGTGATGACTCATGGCCAGGACTGCTCTTCTGAGGTCCTGACGCTGCTCGGGATTTCGCTGCAGGAATTCCTCGATCGCCGCACAGAGCTGATCGCGAGACTGGTTAAAAGGCTGCCCTTTTCGCGGAAGCGCGTAAACGCCCGTCGCGTTCCAATCTCCGAATTGCCTCGCCCACAATCCGTAACCCGCGAGGTCGCTGGTGATCGTGGGGATGGACATCGCGGCGCTTTCCTCGGGAGTGTATCCCCATGGTTCATAGAACGACGGAAACACGGTCAAATCAGCGCCCGCCAGGAGTTGATAGTAAGTCTCCGGAACCAGCGGGTCCGAACCGTTCAAATAAATCGGGACGAACACGATATGAACGGGGTCGTCCTTGCTGTTCCTGAAGCCGAGCGGCGCCATGCGCGACAAAATCGGGTCGTGCTCTTCATCACGAAGACCATGAGTGCTGAAGAACGTCTCGCCCGAAGGTCTTCCCTGGCGATAGGCATGCAGGATTTTTTGGCGCGGGCCCGTATGGCCCGCCGGAAACATCATGAACGCGACCACGCGCTGATTGAAATCGCCTGAGTCATGCGGCTGCTCACGAAGCCGGCGGTTCAGGTTCGCCAAAGCTTCGAGCGTGAGGTCCACACCCTTGTTCTGAAACTCGTAACGTCCAGCGCTGACCAGCATGGTCGTGCGCTCTGGGACGTATGAGTGCCCCGTCGTGATATTGGCAATTTCGAGGAGCCGCCGTCGTGCCGTGGCCACCGCTCCGGGCTGGATCAGCTGCGGGTCTGGACTCTCGTCACCGAGGCCATTCAGGGTCAGGACGTCGGGCTTTCTCTTGAAAAAAGTTCCGCATTCCTCGGCCGTAATGGAACTCACCGTGGTGAAGGAATCCGACATCCGGGCCGAGATGCTTTCGATCGAATGTTTCGCGACCACTCCGTACTTCTGGGCCAGATACTCCGGCTGAATCGAATCTTTTTGGGACGGATCGTTCTGGTCCCAGTGGTGCGAGGACAAAGTCCGGCCAAGAGTCGTCGCATGGGTCGTGAATACGGTCCCGATTTCCGGAGCACGATCCTTCAAATAGAGAAGTGCCGCGCAGGCCAGCCACTCGTGGCAATGAACCACGGTCTGGAGTCCCTTATGAAGGAGGTGATCACAAAAGATCCGCTCGATCACCATTCCGGCAGCGTGAGAGAAAATGACCGGCTCGAGGTAATCATGTCCGCCCGGAAGGGAGTTCAGACCGAACTTTTCCCAATAATCGGCAAGGATCTGATCTTTCTTTTCAAAAAGGGCATCGAATTGAAGAAGAATACATTTCGGCTCGCCCGGAACGAGCCATCGCCCCATCTTGCATCCGATCTTCAGTTTCGAAAGACCCTTCAGGATCTCGGGATGCCATGCTTCTTCGCGGAAAATACCCGCCAAAGACGTGTTCCGGGACATATCCGGCCCGATGAGAACGTAGTTCTCGCCGTAGCGCTCCTGCATTTTGCGAACTTTGGTCACGAGAACGGTGTGAATCCCGCCGACCATATTGCAGACTTCCCAGGAGACTTCGAATAACATCCGTTTATCGTTCATGCTTTATGCTCTCGCTTCCTTGCTAGGCTTTAAGTTTAATACGGATTGGCGGAAATCAGTAAGTACATTCATATAATTGATGAACGCCTCATAAGGACTGTTGTACGGACTGAAATAGGCGTGTACATCGCCGTCCGCCATCCATTTCGTGCACATGTAATAGAAATGGTCGGACGTCAGGAGCCGCCGCCACAGATCGAGGGCGGTCGGGTTGTTTCTTGAACGGACTTCATGTCCAAGATCAAACGCGTTTTTGAGCGCGCTTTTCTGCATCTGATTACCTTGCCATGCGGTGAGATCACGGTCGATGTCGGCCCAGGAAACCGTCCGGCCGAAATTAATGGTCGCGGCCGGGTTATAACGTTCGACAACCTGACTCGGAGTCAGAAAATCCCAATCCGGATGTTTGAATATCTCGCCCGGCAGGTGATCCAAGAATTCAAAAATGCCGGTTGATTCCCATTGATGCTCACCGAACGTCTCGTAATCCATGAAGAGATTGAGAACTTCTCCGTTCCCGCTGATCTTGTGGACCCAGTTCGCGAATTTCGGCGCGGTCAGCGGGAATTCCTGCCAACCCTGGTTCGAGAAGCGGAAGGCGATATCGTCCGACAGGCGGTAATTTTTCAGCAACAGCCGCATCGCGGGGTTCGTCGAACTATAAACAAAATTCGGGCTTCGCCACCCGAGAATATCGTCCGCGCCCTCGGCGATCATGGCCTTGTAACCCATCTTTGCGACCATCTCGCCGATGCGGTCGTCGTAAATCAATTCGGTATTGCGAAAAACGGTCGGCCTCTGACCGAAGCAATGCTCCATCAGGTCCGCGTGTTTCTTGACCTGCAGTTGGAACTCGGCTTCGTCGTAAACTCCAGCGAGAGAATGGTAGTAAGTCTCGCCCAGGAACTCGACACAGCCGGTTTTGGCAAGTTCGCGAAAGCTTTCGAACGCCTCGGGGCAATACTCCTGCATCTGCTCAATGGCAACGCCGGTGATCGAATAGGAAATCCGGAACCGGCCCTGATAGCGGTCGATCAGGCGCAGCATCGTCTGGTTGGTCGGGAGGTAGCACTTTTTAGCTACCTTGCGGAGAATCCCGCCATTCTTTTCCTGATCGAAATAGCTGTGGTCATAGCGGATATTGAAAAATGGATAATGTTTCAAACGAAACGGCTGGTGAACCTGAAAATAGAAGCATACAGAAGGCATCGCTACCCCTCCCTCTTAAGAACTGCCAGGACTCTTCGAAACGGCACAATCACGCCGCGGGTTTCGGATTATCCACTGATACGGGCGAGCGTCTGGTTATAGAGCTCGACCGTCTTGACGGCCGACGCGTCCCAGCGCAGCCGACGGACCTCTTCACCTGCCATGAGACTGATATCCTGACCCAACTCTGGATATTTCAGCACACTGACGATCAGGTTTGCAAGCTGGTCGACGTCCCAAAAGTTGACCTTAAGCGCGTGACTGAGCACTTCGGAAACTCCGGATTGCCGGGAAATGATGACCGGTGACTGAAAACTGATCGCCTCAAGCGCCGAAATCCCGAACGGCTCCGAGACGGAGGGCATGACGTAGAGATCCGCCATCGAGAACATCTTCTCGACTTCCTGACCTTTGAGAAAACCCGTAAAAAGGAAGTTGTTGCTGATCCCGAGTTCATTCACACGCTCGACCATCCGGGGCAGCATATCTCCGCTTCCCGCCATGACGAAAAGAACATCCGGGACGTGAGGAATCACTCGCGCGGCGGCCTCGACGAAATAATCGGGTCCCTTCTGGAAAGTGACTCTACCGAGGAACAGCACGATCTTTGACGGCCAGGCCTGCTCCTGCCGGTAACGGCTCACCATCTCCCGCGCGTAAACCCCATTATGTACGACTCCGATTTTGCCAAGCGGTACGCCATGTCTTTGATGGATAAGGGACCGGGTATAATAGCTGACCGCGATCACCTGATCAGCGGCATCGAGTCCGGCCTTTTCGATCTGCTCAATCTGCCAATTGCCGTTTCCGCCGCAACGGTCATATTCAAGGCTGTGAACATGCAGCACCAGCGGAAGCCCGGTCAACGCCTTCAGCGCAACCGCAGCCGGGAAGGTCATCCAGTCGTGCGCGTGGATCACGTCATAGTCCCTGTTTTTAATTAAACCGAGGGCTCGGGCCGCGAAGCGGCCTACCTCTTGAAATAAATCACCCGCGTAATGTTCCGCGCCCCCGCCCGCCGAGACCGACTCCGGAAGAAGCGACCGGATGGCCGGCGGCAGTATTTCATCGAGAGTTTCAAGCTGGAGAAGAAAAGCCTCATCCTCGAGACCCAAACCGCCCTTGCCGAAAAGGCCGCGCCTCTTCCGTTTGAAGCTCGCCGCGTTCAGATAGGGAGAAAGAAAAGACGGAATCTTGATGACGTTGATATTCGGGTCTTTAACGCCGGCCGCACCCTGCTCTCCCGGCTTGCCCGGGACGGAAATACCCATTTCGGCAAGTAACGCCGCCCGCGCGCTGACCGCGCCCGGTTCGTCGCCCAAAAGCGGGTTCTGACCTTCAACCCAAACTTCTGAAACGCTTTTGTGCATGGGCGCTTCCACCCGCCCCGAAACTTTCGAGGGGTCCATCAGGCGCATATGAGGAGCGTCCTCACCTCCGAAGAGGTGGGGAACAACGAAGTCAATATTGACTCCTTGACGCGAAAGCGCCCGAGACAGACCTTCGCAGGCTGTCCCAAGTCCCCCACTGATATGGGGCGGGTATTCCCAGCCGAGCATCAATACCTTCATAGCGTCATCCTCTTCGCGATCCTTAAAATTTCAGCGACGCTCCAAGCCTGCGCGGGCGCGCCGCCCGGGCTGTGTGGGGCATCACCGTCAAAAACTTCCGAAATCTGTCCTAAGCAGGCTTCTTGATCCAAATGCGTCGCAAGCCGCTTCAGAATGGGGCTGATTTCTTCTTTCATTCGTGACGCACCGTGAACCTTGTAAAGTGCGTCAGCGTAAATCCCGATCAACCACGGCCAAACGGTGCCCTGATGGTAAGCGGAATCCCGCTCGCCGTGACTGCCGCGATAAGAGCCCTGGTAACGTGAGTCCGATCGCGCCAAGGTTCGCAACCCGACCGGCGTGACCAATTCCTTCTTAACGACTTCCAGAATGCGGGCTCCAGCTTCGCGAGATATCGGTGAATTCGGTAAGGCCAGCGCCCAGAGCTGATTCGGTCGCAAGCTGAAATCGGCGACATGACCGTTGTGTGAATCGGCGAGATACCCTCGTTCTTCGGACCAAAAGCGCCTGACGAAAAACTGTTGCGCCTTTTCGAGCACCGGCGCCCAATCCCGGGCAAACGATACGTCATGGACTTCCGCCCAATCCAGGGCAAAGTGGACCGCGTTGAAAAAAAGCGCATTGATATCGACCGCGAAACCGGCCCGCGGCGTGACCGGCTGGCCGTCTTTCAAGACGTCCATCCAGGTAACGGCCCACGGTCCCGGCTGCACCCAAAGTCCGCCGTCGACGGAAACATTCACCCGCTGGTCGGCTCCTTTGCGGAGCGCATTCAAAATTCTGCAGACAACCGGCATGAATTCGCCGTAGCCGGATGTCGGAGACAGTTCCCGCAGCATCTGAACCGCACGGATATAGAGCAGAGGGGTATCGATCCCCGTCATGATCAGCCCCTTCTCGGGGAATGCGCAGACGATTCCGGTTTTGGTAAGCCCATCGACGATAAGATCTCCGTAACCCTGGAGAATCGTCATCGCCTCCCTGACTTCGGCTGGATCTCCAGATTCGAGACAGAGGCCGGGAAGAGAAATGAACGTATCCCTGCCCCAATGTCCGAACCACGGATAACCGGCAATCACGGAGTGAAAACCCTTCTTTGTGGTGATCAGATACTGCTCGCCCGCCCATTCCAGCTTGTTCACAAAGCTTGAAAGCGGCGCTGGCTTCGGCAGGCTCATCGGGCCTTCTTTAGGAACCTTCTCGAGCGACTCCGTACTCAATTCAAAAACGATCGAAACGTCTTCCGAGAGAGTTACTTCGAAATCACCGGGAAAGTAGAGGTCTTCTGAAAACGGATAACCACGCGCGCGCTCCGTGTTGTAGCAAAGCGAATTGACCCAGCCCCCTTGCGGGTTGAAGTGATAATCGTGGCCGCTCACCCGCATGAAAACACGGGGAAGCGCCTCGTAGAATTGAAATGAAACCGCGTTGTGAGCCTCTTCACGAGCGCCCCCGTTCAGGAACGGATTCTCCTGGGTCAAAGCATGCATTGACCTGCAGGCCACAAACGGCCGGAGACGAAGGCGAATCGGTTGCGTGATTCCGCGAAAAGAATAATGCAGCCTCACGATATCGCGTTTGTCATCAAAGTTCAGGGTGCGCTCGAGCTTGACTCCCGCGACATCGTAGATCCACTGCGGATTGGGGCGGAACGAGAAATCCTTCAGATGTTTGAAACCCTTCGGTTCCGTACGATCCGAAAACTCGAAGGCATGCAGCATGTAGAGAGAATTGTCGACTTCAAGGTATTCGCCAATATCCATTACGGCGTTCAGCGGGTCTCCGAAACCCGGCTCGCGAATACACATGAGTGAATGATATTTTCTCCTTGGGATCCGGTCGATCGTGCCCATCGCGAATGAGCCATAACGATTTGTCTGAAGCCATTCACACCCAAGGTCAATGCTATCCATGCCGAGGCGCTCTCATTTCTGTAGATAACGTCCTATCCAGCCGCATCCAGCGGAAGGTTCTCGCAACGCTATTTTTGCAAATTTAGATCGGGCCAAAAAAACGAGCCGACTTATTATAATTAAGGGTGATCCTTACACATTTCAATGAATGATTTTCGGAATCGGACAAAAAAAAAGGAGGATTCTTCAATCCGCTTTGTCTTTCTCGTGCCACCATTACTGGGGGTCTTCGAGCCATGACGCGGCTCCGTTTTCACTATTCCGGCGAGAATATCCGACTGCTTCACTATCGCTTCTTCGAAAGCGCGCTCTCATACCAGGAAATCGAAGCCAGGAAGGCCGATTCATCCGAATTCAACTGGTCCAAAGGCAGCTCTTGAACCAAATCATGCGTGCGTCGATGCGCCAAAGCATGGACTGAGTAGTCAATTAATATCAGCGTCATCCGGGTCAGTCCCTTGGAGTCCAAATCTTTTCGCGCCGAATCGAGTTCAAGCAAACCTTCACCACGGGCCCCCGCCGAAAGTAACGAAAGGGCACGAAGCACCGAAAGAGTAGTTGCCGGGAGCAAACGCTTTTCGTGAGCCTCACGCATGAAGAAGGCCAATTGTTGCCATTGCTTTGCCTGAAACGCCCGGGTCCAGAGCGCGCGGATTCTGCCTTCGGGATTTTTCTGAAGCTTCTTGGAATTCGGATCGGCCTTCCAATCATCAGATGGCGAGAATCGCATCAGAAACTCCAAATCGAGCTGAAAACGGCGCTCCATGGTCTTCGCTGAGGCCGCGGGCGGTTTGAGAGACTTCGCCTGCGACGGGTTCTCGGCAAAGAAGGGCTCGGCGATCCGGGCATAAGACTGATCCTCAATCGTGAAATTGGAAGCGATCTCGAACGCCTTTCCGCGCATCTCCTGGCCCTTCTCTTCGAACGGAAGCACCAGTTTGCGAATCGTATCCTCATAGGCGCTCAGGTCCTCGGGTGCGAGATTCTTCGGAGCGGGAAGCTTCGCAAGGTCCCGCGACAAATCAATGTAGAGTGCCGCGATTTCATTCAGAACCTCAGCTCGAATGCGCGCCCACGGCAGCTTCATGACCTTCGTGGCGGCATTT
>DATDSK010000254.1:0-5219 GCA_035291325.1 Bdellovibrionota bacterium
AGGTCGTCCCAGCCGGTCCTGAGCCGTGAGTTTTTAGCGGAGATCGCGTTCGGGTTTTCCGGCGTTCGATCTCCGCTTTTCTTTTAACCTACCCGATCTGGAAAGGGGCTCCTCGATGCCGACCATTAAAGAACGCCTCGCTGAACAGATGAAAGCCACCATGAAATCCGGTGACAAAGAGACGCTGGCTTTCGTCCGAAACCTTCATGCCGCGATAAGAAAGAAAGAAATCGATGATCGAGTCGATCTCGACGACGCGGGCGTGCAGAAAATTATCTCTTCCTCGATGAAACAGCGTCAGGACTCGATCGATCAGTTTCGACAGGGCGGACGCGAAGATCTTGTCGCCAAGGAAACAGCCGAACTGAATTTCCTGAAATCCTTCATGCCCGCTCAGATGGACGAGACTGAGCTTCGCAAACTCGTGGACTGGGCCGTTACCGAGGCCAAAGCAGCGAGCCCGAAGGACATGGGAAACGTGATGAAGCTCCTGATGCCGAAAATCCAAGGTCGTGCCGATGGAAAACTGGTCAATCAGCTGGTCAAGGATCGCATCGGGCAAGGCTGAGTCGCGGGTTCTTGGTCCGGAATTTTACAGCCGCGACACTCTCGAAGTCGCTCGAGAGCTCCTGGGCAAGATTCTGATTGTCCGCTCGAATCCGAAACAGCCGTTCGACGACCCGAAGTCCCGGGTGACCGCCGGACGAATCGTCGAAACCGAAGCTTACCGCGGCGGTGATCCGGCTTCGCACTCCTCCCGGGGGGAGACGCCGCGGACAACAGTGATGTTCGGTGAACCGGGTGTCGCTTATGTCTACTTCATTTATGGGATGTACGAGATGCTGAATTTTGTAACCGAACCGAAAGGGCAGCCAGGCGCGGTGTTGATCCGCGCGATCGAACCCGTTTCGGGCGAAGCGCTCATGCTGAAACGGCGCAAAGTTCGCACCCGCCGCGACCTGACCTGCGGCCCCGGGCGGCTCTGCGTCGCCCTCGGCATCGAACGGCGCCATAACGGTCAGAGTCTTCAGGGCCCTTCGCTTTTCGTCGCGGACGACGGTTTCAAGCCCGCCAGGATTTCAATCTCGAAGCGCGTCGGGATCCGCAGCGGAACCGAAAAGGATTGGCGTTATTTCGTCAGTGACAACGAGTTCGTGAGTCGCGTTCGCGAGAACGCCGGAAGCAGGATCTGGAAGGGCGCATGAAAGTATCCCAGGAGCTCCTGCAGAAGATCAAGGCCTCCGTCAACATCGTCGACATCGTAGGCGAACACGTTCATCTCCGGAAGTCCGGATCGAATCATTCCGGGCTTTGTCCGTTTCACTCCGAACGCACGCCTTCTTTCAGCGTGAGTGAGTCGAAGCAGCTCTATCATTGTTATGGCTGCAAAAAGGGCGGGGATCTTCTCGGTTTCGTGATGGAGATCTACGGGATCAGCTTTCCTGAAGCCGTTGAAGAACTCGCGGATCGCGCGAAGATCGCGCTCCCCCAAGGTTGGGAGGGGGCGGATCAAGCCGAAAATCCTGAAGTCCAGAAGAGGCGCGCCGCCGCGCGTGAGAAAGCCTCAACCGCCTATCGCCTCAACCGGTTTGTCGCGGGCTATTACCATCAGATGCTCGGCCAGCTTCCCGAAATCGAGCGTTACTTCAGAACTCGCGGCTGCGGCCAGGAGCTTTGCCGAACTTTCTACATGGGCGGAGCGCCAGCCGCGTGGGACTCGCTGGCTTCCTACCTTGTGGCGAAAAAAGCCCCACTCCCGCTCGCGGTCGAACTGGGACTCATTCGTCCATCGCAGAAAAACGCGAATCGCGCCGGACCAGGTTACTTTGACCTGTTCCGTAACCGCGCTATGTTCCCCATTCTTGACTTGCGGGGCAAGGTCGCTGGTTTTGGCGGGCGCACGATGCCCGCTCCGGCCCAGAACACCAGCCCGACCGGACCCGAGCCCGCGGCGGGATCACCCGATTCACACGGCCCGAAATACATGAACTCTCCCGAGTCATTCACGTATCAGAAAAGCAAACTCGCATTCGGGCTATTTCAGGCGCAAAAACACATCCGCGAAAAAGATGAAGTCATTCTCGTCGAAGGGTATTTCGACGTTCTCGCGCTCCACGCGGCTGGCTTTGAGAATGTCGTCGCGACCTGCGGCACCGCTTTAACGTCAGATCACCTGGCGATCTTTCGAAGAATCGCGAACCGGATCACCATCCTGTTCGACGGCGACAAGGCGGGCATAAGCGCGACCGAACGCGCGATGGAGATCGGCTTGGACAACGGGATGATCGTCCACGGAGCCGTTATGCCGGAGGGACTTGACCCGGACGAAATTCTTTTTGACCAGAAGAGCGGACAAACGACCCCAGGAGGACGGGAACGGATGGAATCGATTCTCAAGGAGGCACGCCCTCTGCTCGATTCCCGAATAGAAGCCGCGGCCCAAAACGCCGCGAACGGCCCCGAAGAGAGGACACAGGCCCTCAAACAGATCGGTCGATGGCTCGCAAGGTATCGGGACCCCGTTGGCCGGGAAGTCCGGCTCCAAAGCGTCGAAAAAAGACTTGGCGTCGACAGGCGCCTCCTCGAAAAAGCCATGGGCGGCATGAGCGAGGGTGGCCCGGGCCGAACCGCTCCCGTCACCCCAGCCAGACCGCAACAGGCTCAGAGTATTCCAAGGTGGGAAGAAATTTTGATCGGTGCTTGGGTTCGGGGTGGCAGCTTTACCAAGCTTTTCACGGAAGCTGGTGCCCGTTTGCCCGCCAAAATGTCCCTTGCCGACCTATTTGAATCCCCGGCCCTCGTCCAATTTGCCTCAAGTTTTCCAGTAGATACTTTTGAATCCAGCTCTCGCACGACCGCTATGAGTGACTTTTGGGATGCCATTGACCATCCCAAACTCCGCTCACTTGTAACCGAAGCCATGGTGCAACCCGAACCCCGCTTCAACCAAGAGGAACTGAAAACCGCGCTGGACCGAGCGGTCGGTCGACTTTGGGCACGTTTTTCGCAGCAGATCAAAGCGGCCATTGGGCGGGCGGAAGCCAACAAAAACGCAGAATTACAAGCTACTTTGATGAAAGAATACCTTGACGTTCAGCGCAAGATGAAGGAGTTTAGCAGTTTCTATGACGAAGCCTAAGGACCCTAACGCGAGCCTTTCAACAGGTCTCTCCGCTGCTAATGCTACTTCCGCCACCACTGAACGGGTGAGCGTGTTAACCAGGAATAAAGAGATCAAGAAACTCCTCGACATGGGTGTCCAGCGTGGGTTCCTGACCTACGTTGAGGTCAACGAACTTCTCCCGCCCGAAGTGATCAGCTCCACGGCCATCGACGAAATCATGAGCCTGCTCACTGAAAACGAGATCGAAGTCATCGACACGGCGAAACGCCCGAAAGAAGCCGAGGACGAAGAGGAAGCAGAAGAAGCTCCGCTCGGAATCGCCGCGCCTGCCGCACCGGAGGCCGCCGAAGGTCACGGGCCGGAGGAGGCCGCTGCCGGTGCCCAGTACGCCAAAGGCGCTGACCCGGTTAAGCTCTATCTCAAGAAGATGGGCAGCGTTTCGCTGCTCACCCGCGAAGGCGAAGTCGAAATCGCGAAACGCATCGAACAAGGCGAAGTCGAGATCCTTCGTGCCCTTCTCGCGTCCAAACTCGGCACGCTCGCGATCGTCGATCTCGGAGAACGCCTTGAAACCGCTCGCACCAAGGTGAAGGACGTGATTCGCGGAGTGGACGAGGAAGTTTCGGTCGATGACGAAAAAGCCTATTTAACGAAGGTTCTCGCCGCGATCGCGAAAGTGAAGGCTCTCGTCAATTACCAGGAAAAAGCTGACGAAAAAATTCACGGCGTCGAATCGAAGAAGCTGAGCAATAAGAAAAAAGAAGAGCTGAAAAAGGAAATTCTCCGCCGCGAACGGCAGGTCGAGGCGGCCTTCCGCGATATCGCTTTCAATCGCAAGACGATCAATCAGCTCTCGGCCAAAATCAAGGATTACTGGGAACGCGGCAGGGAACTCATCGCCGAGCGTAAGAAGATTTACGACTTCCTCCTGATCAGCAAAGAGCCGAAAAAAATGCGCGACATCGTTCGGGAGTTCAAGAAAGGCCCCGAGACGCACGCGACCCTGTGCCGGGAATTGGATGTCAGCGAACAAAAGCTCACCCAGCTCATTCAGAATGAAGAAGAGCTGAACAAGAAAATCGCGCGCCTTGAAGAAGAAGCGGGTATTTCGATTGAAGAGCTCCATCGCATTCACGACACGCTCACGGTCGGTGAACGCAAGGCCGACCAGGCAAAGAGCGAACTCGTCGAAGCCAATCTCAGGCTCGTGGTTTCCATCGCGAAAAAATACACGAACCGCGGTCTTCAGTTTCTCGACCTCATTCAAGAGGGCAATATCGGCCTGATGAAGGCAGTTGATAAATTCGAATACCGCCGCGGATACAAGTTCTCGACCTATGCGACCTGGTGGATTCGCCAGGCAATCACGCGCGCGATTGCCGACCAGGCACGTACGATTCGTATCCCGGTGCACATGATCGAGACGATCAACAAGCTGATCCGCACCTCGCGTCTTCTCGTCCAGCAATTGGGACGCGAACCGACGCCCGAAGAAATCGCCGTCAAGATGGAGCTCCCGGTGGACAAGGTCCGCAAGGTCCTGAAGATCGCGAAAGAACCCATTTCGCTCGAAACCCCGATCGGCGAAGAAGAAGATTCCTATCTGGGCGATTTCATCGAAGACAAGAAGATCATCAATCCTTCAGAAGCGGTGATGAACATCAATCTTTCGGAGCAGACCCGCAAGGTCCTCGCGACGCTCACGCCCCGCGAAGAAAAGGTGCTCAGGATGCGATTCGGGATCGGCGAGAAGTCGGACCACACCCTCGAGGAAGTCGGCCAGGATTTCTTCGTCACACGCGAACGTATCCGCCAGATCGAAGCCAAAGCTCTCCGAAAGCTCCGCCATCCTTCACGGGCGAAGCTTCTCAAGGCTTTCGTCGACTGATCAGGTCCTTCTTTTTATGACGCCCCCCGCTTAATGCAAACGTTTGCATAGTCTTGTCTTTTTTTCCGAACGGCTAAATAATCTATCTTTACTCATGATGTACTCAGGGAACAGAACCGGAGAGCTGGGACATAATCCCAAGCAATCCCTAAAGCGACAGAGGAGTTGCTCTATGAAAAAGATTCTTGTTTTGATGGCGATCACGGC
>DATDSK010000255.1:0-4703 GCA_035291325.1 Bdellovibrionota bacterium
CGGGGGAATCGTTTCGAACTCGGGCAGGTCTTCCTGAATCTCTTCAATAATGCAGTGGACGCCATGCCGGGGGGCGGTCAAATCCGCGTTTCGGCGCGCGTTGCCGATGACAACCTTCTGATCCTGGTTAAGGATTCGGGCAGGGGTATTCCCGCGGATCTTCTGGACAAGGTGATGGAGCCGTTTTTTACGACGAAAGAGGTGGGGAAGGGAACCGGTCTCGGACTCTCGATCAGTCACGGGATCATCGAGGAGCATTCCGGAACGATGCGTGTCCGCAATCATCCGGAGGGAGGGGCTGAATTTGAAATCAGGCTGCCACTCCCGGGCGAGCCACCTCCGGGCGAAAAGGAGTCGAGATGACGAATTTGATTGGAAGACTCGAAACGATTCTAGTGGTCGATGATGTGCCTGATTGGCTCGATACCTGTTCGGATATCCTCGGAGATCAGGGTTATAAAATTCTTACGGCCGCCTCCGCTCTCGCAGCGTTGAAAATTCTGGAAGACCAGCCGATCGATCTCGTTGTGACGGATATGACCATGCCTGAGATGAGCGGGCTCGAGCTGGTGAGGCGTATTCGTGAAGCTGATCGGGGTTGCGGCATCATTTTGATGACGGGCTATCCCACGGTCGAGACCGCGGTTACCGCTCTCAAGGGGGGGGCTTCTGATTATCTGGTGAAACCGTTCACTCCCGAGCAGCTTCTCCATTCGGTGGGGAGTACGCTCGATAAGACCAGGCTGATGCGGGAAAATCAGTTTCTCGAGTCGCAGGTGGCGGGACTTACGCAATACGGGGAATTGATCGGCAGGAGCGAGCCCATGCATCAGCTCTATCAGGAGTTGGAAAGGGCCGCCGGAATCGACGCGAGTGTTCTCCTTACCGGCGAAAGCGGAACCGGAAAGGAACTCGCCGCAAGGATACTCCATCGAAAGTCCCCCCGGGCTAAAAAACATTTCGCGGCGATCAACTGCGCCGCGATTCCGGACAATCTTCTTGAAAGCGAATTGTTCGGACATGAGGCGGGCGCGTTCACCGGTGCCACGGAAACGCGACTCGGGCTCTTGGAGAACGCCGAGGGCGGGACGGTGTTTCTCGATGAGATCGGGGAAATGCCCGGCTCGCTTCAGGTCAAACTTCTTCGGGTCATTGAGGATCGAAAGGTCCGAAGGCTTGGATCGAACAAGGAACGTGTCGTCAATGTGCGTTTTATTTCCGCAACCAACCGGGATCTCGCCGCGTTGATCGGGCAGAGATCCTTTCGCGAGGATCTTTATTACCGGCTGAACGTGATCATGCTCAGGGTTCCCCCGCTGCGGGAGCGAAAAGAAGACATTCTTCTTCTGCTTCAGCACTTTTTCAAAATGTACGGGACACGGGCACGTCCTGCCCCGCGGGAACTCACCCCCGAAGCGCGCGACCGGCTCCTTCGATATTCTTGGCCGGGTAATGTGCGAGAACTCGCGAATCTCGCCCAATTCCTGATTTTCGCCGATCGCGACGGCCTGGTGCGCGAGGAGGATCTGCCGCGGCATTTTATTCAGGGCGACGGGCAGGGCGGCGGGACAAAAGAAGCCAGGGGCGAACCGGATTGGGCGGCCTATTACGATATCCCGTTCACCACCGCGAAAAAGCGGCTATTCGAGACGTTCGAGGACGCCTATGTCCGGCATTCTCTCCTTAAACATGATTGGAACATCTCGGCTGCCGCCGAAGCTTCGGGCATCGACCGTCGCACGATTCACAGGATCGTGAATAAGCTTGGGTTGAAACGGCCCGGGTAATTACTTCCGCTTCAGTTCGACCGGCTGTCCGTCGCGCAATACGGTGATGCGCTGAATTTTGCCCCGGTCGCGCATCAGTTTCGCGATGCCGTCGAGAGGCGTCGGGACGGATTTGCCGTCGATCGATTGAACGAGATCGCCCTGTTTCATCCCGAATTCGTCAACGGGAATCGAAACGGTTTTTGTAGCTTTTTTTGGAGCTTTAGGCGCGGCTTTCGGGGCCGCTCGTCCGACCATGGGCGTGACTAGGCAGGTAATCAGGAACAGAATCGAAAGTTGAGTCATTCGAGAATTTTACCTTCCGACCTGGCCGTTGGCTATGATTTATTCGCGCCACTTTCCGTCTTGGCGGAGTTTTTTCACGTGTTCCAAATGCTCATGTTCATAAAGATCTTTTCGCATTCGGCCGGTAAGCCAGGCCCAGTTCATCGGGAAAATGCCGGGTTTCAGGTGAACGTTGTAAAAATGCCAGATAAAAAGAACGGTGGCGGCGAGGAGAGCCTCGTCCGAATGGATAATCGACGCAAGGCGGATTGAAATGCCGGGAAGCAGGTGAGCCGTGAGCGTGGGGAAGGTTAGAACGAGTCCGCTTCCGCCCATCATCGCGACTCCCCAGAATACGGCCCAATAGTCGAATTTTTCATGGAACGCGAACTCGCCGAGTTCCGGCTTTTTGGGCCGGAGGCCAAAGAAATAGAATATCATCGCGGCAAGGTCGCGGACGTCCCGCGGCATGGGCGTCATGGGATGGAGGCGCCCGCCCACCCGGAACCGCAAATAGAGGTAGACCAGGTGGTAGAGAAAATCGCCCATCATGATAAAGCCCGCGGTCCGGTGAATTATAGCGACGCTTCGGGCACCGCCCAGGAACCGGATCAGGGATTGTGAGACGGAAGCTTCTGGTGAAAGGAGGGGCCACCCCGTGACGACGCAGGTGATGACCGATGCGAGCATCAGAAAATGCTGAAGCCTGAGCTGAAACGGCATGCGTTCGACGTAGTCGCCGGGTTCAAGCCCCGTGCGCGCCGCGTGGGCCGCCACTGGGCCGGACGTCTCATTGGTATTTGGTTTTTTTGGGGTTCTGGGGGACAGGAGCTTCTCCCGAATCGTCGTGAGAACCTCGAGAAGCAGATAAAGCCCGAGGGCCATGAATGTTCCGAGTGTCAGGATCTTGAATAACGTAATCACCCAGTACTCGAGCGGCTTCGTATCAGGTCTGATCGGCGTATGATCGAAAGTCGATGCGAATGTCTCGTTCGCGCCGGCGTGACATTTCGCGCAGATTTTTACCCGCTGGGCTTCGTGAACCGGGGACCTCGGATCTTCCACTCTGAGAATGCTGTGCGCTCCGTGACAGTCGAAGCAAAGAGGCGCTTTCTTGTCCCCGAGAATCGCCTTTCGATAATGAATCGACTTCTCGAACTCGGTCGGGACGTGCTGAGGGAACTGAAAGGCATTCGCGAGTACCGCGTCGCCGTGGCAGCGCATGCAGGCGACATCTTTCGGGATCGTCTGCAGGGGATCGAGCTGGTAATTCTGTATTTTCGCCGGATCTTGAACGAAGTGATTGACCTCGTGACAGGTCAGGCATAGCGAGCCGTCTGGCAGGTTTTTTAAGAGCCCGGCTTTTCCGTGAATGCTCGCGCTGACGTCCTGGAATTGGCGTCCGTGGCAAGTCACGCACCGGTTCGCAACGCGGCTGTGGTCACGAAGATGCGGGAACCGTTCAAGAACGATCCGATCGGGAGATGAGGCGAATGCCCGCGGAGTCGCGAACGAGGCGACCAGGAGAAAAAAAATGACATTGCAGGCGAACCGGATTTGTTTTTCTCTCATTGTTGAAACGTTCTGTTCAGCTGCTTGAAAGCTACCAGAAACACCTGGATTTTAAAAGCCAATCGCCTGAGCTGAGTTCGCGCTACCGATCTGCCCGTGTCGCTCGGGTCGTTCGGGTCGTGAGCACTTCGACACCCGCCATGACAAGGCTGCCCAGGGCAATGCCGACGATCGCGAAGAGGAAGCCCACGGACAGGAATCCCGTGGCCGCCGCGTAAGTGTGACTTACGTTGAAGCTGAAGAATTCACCCAGACTCAGAATTAAGGGTGCTGGGAAAAGGTGTTCGACCCGCGTCGTAACGGACTGGATCGGGGCTTCGCCTATGGCCAGGAACAAGACTATGGCGACCGCCATTCCGGCAAAGGCGCCCAGATTGAGTTTTCGGCAGGCCTCGATCGGCCGACGGCGATTCGCGACTTCGGCAAAGACGGTCCCCAAGTTCAGCAGCTTGCCGAACCAGCCTAGAAAATAACTGCCTGCCAAGCCGAGCATCATCGCGACGAGAAACGTCATGAGCGCCCCCACGGCCAGAAAACCCATGTTCAGGGTCAATGAGAGCACCTTGTTCGGAATCGCATTCGAAATCAGAAGAGTCGGTACCGACGAAACGAAAATCGTTACCGGCAACATCAGCAGGAAAATACCCGTGCCCAACGCCATTCCCAGTCTGTCTTTCAAGGTCAGTCCTTTGTTCTTCATAAAATCCTCCCTAAAAACCGCTCTCGGATAAGCACCTAAGAGCAAGGGAAATGCCGAGAAATATAATGATAGATACCAAGGACTTACCCGAGGCCGACTTCTTCGCAAATGAAAAAACGCGAAATCGGCCGAAATCGGCCTCGATTTGGGACATCGAAGTCGCACTTTGGGGGTTTTTGGAGATTCAGGGGGGACTTCCATGTCCCAACCGCGCCCTTAAGTCTTAGAACAAATAGACAAGTTCGGTCTTGTGAGTCTGCGAAGTCGTGCGCTTGGTGTAGCGATCCATCGAGCCTTTGCGCTTGGCATACTCGTAGGTGTAACGGAGTTTGAGTTTGGGCGTGATCGAATAGCTGAGAGAGCCCGCGAGTTCACTGTAC
>DATDSK010000256.1:0-9757 GCA_035291325.1 Bdellovibrionota bacterium
GACCCTCTATTCAAAAGGCGCTTATGAAGCCGCGCTGTCGAAGATCCGCGAGTTCGAACAACGTTTTCCGAAGAGTAACCAGATCGGCTACGTTGACAACCTGCATGGGCTGATTTTTCTCGCGGAAAAAAACCCTTCCGAAGCGATTTCCTATTTCCAGAAATCCATAAAGCATCCCGGCCTCGGGAAAAATTTCACCGACTACATCATTTACAATCTCGCCACGGCGCAGATCGAAGCGGGCCAGACGGAAGAAGCCCTCAAATCATTGGATGGAGTACATCCCGAGAACCTCGATCAGGATACCCGGATGAAGCTTTACCATCTGAGGTCTCAGATTCACCTCAAGCGTGAATCCTACCTGGACGCCGCACGTGATGCGATGTCCTCCAGCCGCTTCGTTCCCGACGCTCAGATCGCGCAACTCCGAACGACACGGGATGCCCCGCTTACCGCATTGGCCGAACGGGCCCTCTCCAAAATCGACAATACGCTCGCGCTCGAACAGCTTTATCGCGAGTCCGAAACCGCGCCGCTGGCGGATTTGATTCTTCTCGAATTGGTCAAAAAGGAAATGGCCGGTTCGAATTTTGAAAAAGCGAGTCAATACCAGGGCATTCTCGCGGCCAGGTTTCCGGACAGCCCGTCATCCGCCCTAGCGGCTGAGCTGATCGGATCGGCGCAAAGCACCGCCCCCGCCGACCCCCAGGCTATCGGGGTACTGTTGCCCCTCAAGGGCAAATTCGCCAAATGGGGCGCAAGAAGCCTGCAAGGAATCGAACTCGCCCTTCGAATGTTCAATGCCGGCGATTCTGATTCAAAGCTCACGCTGATCGTGGAAGACAGCGGCGAAGAACCCGAACGCGCGATCGCTGCGCTGAATCGCCTGGTTCTGCATCATCGTGTCATCGCGGTCATCGGGCCTCTGCTCAGCAAAGGCGTCGAGCAGATCAATCAAAGAGCGCAGGAACTCCGGGTTCCCCTGATTTCCCTGGCCAGGTATACAGGAACGTCGGCCGATCACGTGGTCCAGGGCGGCCTGACGATGAAGATTCAAGCGGAAGAAATCGCAAAGTACGCCGTGGAACGGCTGAATCTGCGCCGTTTCGCGATCCTCGCCCCTCGCGACAAGATCGGAGAAGAAGCCGCAAGGAGTTTCTGGGACGCCGTCGAGGCAAATGGCGGGGAGATCGTCGGGTTCGAAAGCTACAATCCGGGAGAAACGGACTTCCGCCAGCCAGTCGATAAACTTTCAGGACTGTATTACACCGAAGCGCGACAGCGCGAACTCGACGCTCTCGCCAAGGAACGTGAAGTGAACCGCATTCGGAAGCGAACACGTAAAACGGAACAGTATTTCGCGTTGAAGCCGATCGTCAATTACGACGCCGTGTTCATCCCGGATGAGCCGAAAATTTCAGGTCAGATTCTTCCGACATTTGCCTATCGTGACGTGGATCACGTTCGCTTCCTGGGGACCTCGGCTTGGAATTCGGCCGACTTTGTTTCTCGCGCCCAAAACTCGGCTGAAAACGCTGTTTTCGTCGACGCCTTTTTTCCGGAGACGGAAACCCCTGCTTTAAGAACTTTCATTGAAAACTACCGAAGCACGTTCGGACAAGAGCCGACGGCCATGGAAGCGCTCAGCTATGATGCAGCAAAGATCGTCGAATACGCGGTCTCCCGTGGCGCGACCAATCGCGCCGAGCTACTCGCAAATTTAAAAGCCGTGAATCGCCAGACCGGAGTCACGGGGCGGATATCCTACAAAGACGGTCAGTTGGCGCGCAACCTCCAAATCCTGACCATTCAAAACGGCAAAATCCGCGAAGCCACGATGCCCCGGTAAATTCTGCCGATTGGCAGTCTCAACAACCCGGCTCATACTGAGATAAGGGTGAAGCCCGGGGCATGAGGTCCCGTCCACCTTGCGACGGTATTGGACGATTCGCGGGAACGAATCGCGAATTAAAATCAGTCAGGAGGACTGATGGGATTACGGTTTGACCCTGTTGGCGGGGGTCAATTCAAGCAAGCCGTAAAACAAATCATCGAAGCCGAGAGCCAGCCCCTAAAGGCACTCGAGGCTCGGAAGGCGCGCGAAGAAGCGCGCGTAAAGCTATTCCAGGAATTCAAAGGCAAGTTCTCGGGATTGGATAAATCCCTGAGCGAAATCGCCAGCTTCAAAAAATTTCGTGAATTGAAAGTCGACATGGGTGACGGACAACACCTGGCCAGCGTTACCGTTGACAAAGACAAGGCACAGCCCGGTTCCTACAGCATCCAAGTCGACGAACTGGCCGCCAGGACATCCGTTATTTCGAACGGTTTTGAAGACCCCGATGAACTCGGGCTCGGAATCGGCTTCATTGTCATGGAACTCGAGAATGGCGAAAGCGCCGAAGTCTTCGTGGACGAGGAACACGCGAGCCTGCGCGGAGTGGCAAGTCTCATCAACGCGCAGGACAAGTCGCCGGTCCGGGCCGCGGTCATACAAGACGCCTCTGATCCGGATGAGTCTTGGAAGCTCATATTAACCGCAAAAAAGGACGGTAAAGGCAACAACATCGAATTTCCGGAATTCTACTTCCTGGATGGCTCGAACGATTTTTACGTCGACGAGGACCGCCCGGCTCAAAACGCGCAGGTGGTGATCGACGGCTTTCCGATCGAACTCGTGAGCAATGACATTCCCGATTTTTTGCCGGGCATGAACCTGCACCTGAAACAAGCCCGCCCCGACCAGCCCTTCACGATTACCGTGACCGAAGATCACCAAAAGGTTTCAGGCAAGGTGAAAAGCCTGATCGATCAGATGAATCAGGTCCTGCAATTCATCATTCAGCAGAACACGGTGGATGAGCGCTCCGATACGAAGAGCACCTTTGCCGGCGACACGGGCCTTCAGTCAATCGAATATCGATTACGAAACCTTCTCCACGAGGGCTTTCCGGTCGGCAATCCCGGATCTGACGACTTCCGCCTGGTTTTTCTGAACCAGCTCGGAGTTGAATTCGAGAAGTCGGGCCTGCTCACGTTCAAGGAAGAGAAATTCACGAAGACCCTCGAACAGGATTTCGACGGAATCGCTGAAGCGATCACCGGCGGCTTCGGCTTTGCATTCCAGCTTCGCGAACTGCTGGGCAGCTATACCCGAAGCGCTGATGGTATCCTTTCGATGCGTGAACGTGGCCTCAAAAACCGCGTTACCGAACTTGATCGGCAGATCGAGAACAAGGCGAAACAGATTGAACGAAAGCAGCAATCCGTCACCGAACAGTTTTCACGTCTTCAGGTCGCTTTGTCCAACATGCAAAAACAGCAACAATACCTGACCGCCGCGGTGGGTGGCGGTGGTGGCAATACCGTGGCCCAGCTTCTGGGCGGATGAACCAATGAGGAGAAACTAAGATGGTCGGCAACTACGGCGCAAATCAATACAAGCAAACAGCCGTCAAAACAGCCAATCGAGGACAGATTCTTCTGATGCTGTACGAGGCCGCGGTCCAGAATGTCAAAAAGGCGACGCTTGCGATCGATAAGAAGGACATCAAGGCCAAGGGTATAGCAATCGGCAAGGCGCATGATATCATCAACGAATTAGTGAACACCCTCGACTTCGAAGTGGGGGGGAACGTTGCTCGAGAACTGGAACGATTGTACAATTTCAGTATAGAGCAGTTGATCAAGGCGAACGTCGAGAACTCAAAGGAGCCGCTCCAGGCAGTCCAGAAGGTTCTCGAAACGCTGCTGGACGGCTGGAGGATTGCGGTCGACCAGGTCAATAAAGGAATGGCCCCTGCTGTGAACCCGACCAAACAGCCGGAAGCCAAATAGTCTGGGTCACATGGATGTGTCAATGGACGTATTAAAGCTACTGCGAACCAAGAACCGGTGTCTCGAGCGGTTTCTCGATATTTCGGCCCGCTTCGAAGCCGAGGTCGAAACCGGCGATTTTTCCCGCCTGGAGCGCTTCCATCAGGAGCGTGAAGCCATTCTCAAGGGCTTTGCTCTTTACGATCGAAAGCTATCGGAATGCGTCTCCCAACTCACGAGCGAGGACCGAACGCCCGAGTTGGCGGCAAAAATCGAAGAAGCCCTCCGAAGAAAGCAGGACCTGGTACACCGGATCCTTTCCATCGACGAAAAGCTGTCGCAAAAAATCGTGGAAGAGCGTTCGCGCCTCCAAAAGGAAATGGCCCAAAACCAAAAGAGCGTCTCCATGATCAAGAAATTCAAAAGCGGCTGGATCAACGAATCCGGAGACGAACTGGACGAAAAAGTATGAGCGAAACCGGCGGCGCGCCATCCAAAGTTGAAGATGCGATCCAAAGCGCGCTCGAAGGCAAGCTGCTGAACGGTCATTTGGATGTCGTCGATATCGTTCCCATTCCCAGGCACGGGGACAGGATGGTCCGGCTACGCACTCTCGAGGAGGCGCTCGAGGATTTCGACCATGACCAGGGAGAGACGATCAGCTACCTCGTCCAACTCAAACCCTCCTCGACGCCGAAAGCCCCGGAACCCGCTCCCGCGGCTCTCGCCCCTTCAGCCAAACCCAGCCTGGACGGAATCTACCTGCCGGACGGCAAGCTCAATATCGCTTTTCTGGCCAAAAACGCGAACCTCCTTTTCGAGGCCGGCGAATTCACGCTTGCGAGGAACATCTATAAGACGATTCTCCAATCCGGCGAACGCTCCTCGCTTGCCCTGTTCGGCCTGGCGCGCTGCTGCGATGCCGAAGGCAAGCTTGAAGAAGCTCGCGCGCACTACGAAGAGTCGATCGCCTACCACGGAACACTCGAAAGCTATCGCAGCCTCGCCGCCCTTTTCATGCGTCAGGAGAAAGACGGGCAAGCGGCCGCGACCCTTCTCCGCGCGCTTCACCTGAAAGAGCTGGGGCAGAAGGACCGTTTCGAACTGCATCAGGCATGTGGTAACTGCTTCGCCCGGGCAAAAAATCTCAAAGAGGCTGAAACTCATTACGAGAAAGCCCTTGAACTTAATCCCACGGCCGACGAGATCCGCGCAAATCTCGGAGCTCTTTACCTTCAGAATCAGAAATTCAGTGAAGCCAAACATCAGTTCCAGAACGCTATCGCCATCAATCCCAGAAACGCGAAGGCGCTCTTCGGGCTGGGTTCCTGCAGCCTCGCGGCGGGCGAAAAACGGGAAGCCCACGATTATTTCGTCAAGTCACTGAACATTGAGCTCAACAATCCGAGCGCGATTTTTCATCTGGTCAAGTGCGCCTATGAAATCAAAAGCTACGCAAGTGCCGCCCGGCTGGTTGAGGAGTACATCGAGATCGCGCCGGTAAACATCAATTTATTATACAGCCTCGCCGGGCTTCAATTTCATCTGGCACGCACGGACGAAGCGGGCGCGACCGTCCGAAGGATTCTCGTAATCGCGCCGACCCACGCTGGCGCGAAGGAGCTTTTAGGGATGATCGATCGTCACGGAAGTTCGATCGATCCGAAATAGATCGCCAACCTGTCAGGAGGACAGAATGGCAAATATGAGTCTCTTGCAAGGGGAAGTTGCGGAAGAGGATCAGGACAGGGGGAACGGTGACGTCGAAAGACTACTTGCCGGATTTCTCCGGGCCTTGCTGGACGAACAGCGGCCGAAGAAAAAAGCGGCCCTCCCGCCCGCCGCTCCCGCAGCCGAGGAAAGCCCGTCGTGACGCGCCCAGCGGATGTCACGCGAAACGCCTGCCGCTCCCAGGAAAACCTCAGCCAAAAGCCTATCCGCTGCCTCGTCATCCAACTTGCACGAATGGGAGACACACTCCAGAGCCTGATGGCTTTGCGTGCCGCGAAAGAACTTTACCCCGCCCTCGAAATCCATTTCGTCGCCCGGGAACGTTTCGCCGATGCCGCGAAACGGGTGCCGTGGATCGATGAAGTCATCGTATTGCCGACCGACTCGCTTCTCGGCCCGATCCTTTCCGGAGAAACTTCGGAGAGAAACGGCCTGAAAGAGCTCGCCCGCTGGATCGCGCCTCTCTGTGGATCCCGCTGGGACATGATCGTGAACTGGACCTATTCGGAATCCAGCAGCTTTCTTACCGGCATTCTTCCGGCCAGAGTCAAGCTCGGATACTCGCGACAGCGCGACACCACGTTTTCGTGCGCCGACGGATGGAGCCACTATATCCAGGCAGTCGTCCAGGGCGGGATCGAACAAAACATCCATCTCACGGACATCCTCACGACCCAGCTGCTCACGGCCCTTCAGATCCACTTCGGTGAACCGGCTGACAGCGGCAGCGCGGCCGTGACTTCGAAACATTTCTTTTCGGCGATTCCGGATGAGATCACCATCTCCGAATGGCATCTCCGGGATCGCTCGAAAAAATGGATCGGAATCCAGCTCGGCGCGGCACAGGCCGAAAAGACCTGGGACGCGAAGAACTGGGCAAAACTGGCGGAACACATTCTTCAACGCCATCCCGAGTGCCGATTCGTCCTGCTCGGGGGGAAGGGCGATCAAACCCGCGCGACGGAATTCATCGACAGCTTGACTCGAGAGAACCGAAAACATTTGATCAGTGTCGTCGGCGAGACGGATTTCGAGCTCTGGGCGAGGATTGTCAGCGACTGTAACTGGGTATTCTCGGCCGATACCGCCGCAATTCATCTCGCGAGCATTCTGGGAACGCGCGTGCTGAACGTCTCGGTCGGTCCCGTGCGGTGGACCGAAACCGGCCCGTATGGAAATGGGCACTATGTTCTTTCGTCCGCCAAGCCGTGTCCCGCGTGCAAGGATCGCGACGCCTCCGCCGAGCACACCTGTCGAAATGATGTCACGCCAGAAGCGGTCTACGGAGCCTGGTCCTACGGTTCAAGCGAATGGTCCCATCGCAGACAGCTTGCGATCGAATCCCACTTCGCCCGACTGGGTTGGAGCGCCGAGCTTCACTCGATTTCCATTCATCGTTCTAAAATCCGCGACGCGAACGCGGGCGGCGGTGTCGTTTTCGAGAACCTCCTTCACCGTCAACTCGAAATCGCCGACTGGACGGCCATGGTCATCGAGCATATCGGGAGAACCTGGTATTGCGGCTGGACCCCGGGCATCGGACAGGAACTCTCACGCGACACGATCAGTCCGGACCTGATCAAAGCGCTGCGGGCGCTCGAGGAGAGTTCCCGGGTCATGATCCAGGCCTGTGAAAAGGGCGCGCGTGTCGCGACGGAACTTCACGACAAGAGCCGCGAGCTGCGCTCCCAGAAGGTGATGTCCCTCGAAAATCGTACGGAGTTGAACATCCTGGCCGGCGAGCTCGCGCGGATTGACAAGCTGGTGAATCAGCTTGGAAAGCTTCAACCGCCACTCAGGCTCTTCGCGAGGATGTTCGCCGTTCTCATGCACAACCTTCGCGGAGCTCGGCTTTCGGAGCTCGGGCTTGAAAGCGCCAGCTGCTATCGCCAGCTCGGCGTGGGCGCCTCCCAGCTCAACGACTGGCTCCAGTTCACGCTCAAGATGGCCAGGCCCGTCGTTCTGCGCCCGGTCGCCGAACTACCAGTTGCCGCGGAGATGGTACCGGACACTGGTAACGACCTTCCTCGGCTTTGACGCAAGCGCAGCCCGAATGAAAACCGCCGTATTGTTGTGAAAAAACCGATGCCACCATTTCGACGTGACGAACTCGGGAATCACGACGGTGACCAGATCATCCTTGCTCGTTTCCTCGACATCATCGAGATACCGGATGAACGGCTCGATGACGGATCGTTCGGGTGACTCGAGAACCACGAACGGAATATCGGGCGCCCATTTTTCCCATTCCGCTTTGACTTTTTCCGTTACCATCGGATCCAGTTCGACGTAACACACCCTCACGTCCTGCGAGATCGAAAGGGCATACTGAACCGCCTCCAATACGCCCTGATGAACGCCGGAAATCGGGATCACGACCGTATGCTTGATCTTCTTGAACGCAACGGGAAATGGCCTATCGCCGAGCGTAAGAGCATCGGCAACTTCCTCATAGTGATGATGAACGTTTTTGAAAAAAGTAACCATGAGAGGAATGAAGGCCACCACGATCCAGGCGCCACTGAGAAACTTGGTCGCGGTTAGATCTGCGAGAACGACGAGCGTGGTCACCGCTCCGATTCCGTTAATGAGCAAGGAAGACCGCCAACCCGGTTCCTTTTCCCGTAGATGGTGCGCGACCATTCCGGCTTGCGAGAGCGTGAAGGACAAAAACACTCCGATCGCGTAGAGCGGGATCAGACGAATCGTATGTCCTTCAAAAATTGCGAGAAGAAGACCCGCCGCGAAGCTCAGACCGAAAACGCCGTTCGAGAATACAAGGCGGTCACCCAGGCTCGTCAGCTGACGCGGAAGAAATCCGTCATACGCAAGAAGCGACGCAAGCCGTGGAAACCCCGCATAGCTCGTGTTCGCGGCCAGGAACAGGATAAATGCCGTACCCACCTGGAGCGCGTAATACAAGAAAGTCTCGCCGAAAACACGACGTCCCAGCAGGGAAATCAGGGTTTCCTCCTCCCTCGGGACCACGGCGTACAGATGGGCGAGCAGGGTAATTCCCATGAAGAGCCCCGCGAGGAGAACTGCCATCCAAACGAGCGTGACCTTCGCGTTGCGATTCGCGGGAGGCTCAAATACCGCCACGCTGTTCGAGATCGCCTCCACTCCGGTCAACGCGGCACAACCCGAGGCAAAAGCCCTCAAAATGAGAATAGCCGGGACCGCGGGGTAAACGGAGCCGACGATGGGAGGGACTTGCGGAACAGCCTGGCCAGTCAGAGCTTTGTAAAGGCCCATTCCGATCAGCAGAAACCCGGAAAGAATAAAAAAATACGTCGGGAAAGCGAAAATCGTCGCTGATTCCCGAACACCCCGGAGATTCATCGTCATTATGAACAGGATGACGAGAATTCCCATCCCGACCCTGTGTTCCTGAAGATAGGGAAAAGCGGAAGCGATGTTCTCAACGCCGGCGGAGACGGAAACGGATACGGTCAAGGTGTAATCAATCAGAAGAGCGCCGCCCGCGACAAGCCCGGCATAGGTTCCAAGATTCTCTTTCGCCACGGTGTAAGCGCCGCCGCCCGTCGGATAAGCGTCGATCGTCTGCCGGTAAGACGCTATTACGATCACCAGCAGGCAGACGATCGCGATCGCGATCGGGATCGACCAGATGACCGATGCCGCCGAGAACGCAACCAGCGTGAAAAGAATCGCATCAGTCGCGTAAGCCACGGACGAAACCGCATCGGACGAGAGAGTCGAAAGCGCCTTCCATTTTGGAATTGTCTCGTGGGTCGCCTGATAAAGCGGAAGAGGTTGGCCAAGCAGAAATCGCTTCAAGCGGGTGAAAAACATGGAACTGATCGTTTATCTCCGAACACGAAAGGTCGCCAGCGGATAACCATCCTGCAGTGAGCAGACGCGGGATGTCCAGAAAAGACGATGGCCCCGCCCCGTGGAGAAGGGCGAGGCCATCCGGGTTATGAGTTGCCTCCTTTTCGTGAGTTCAGAATTGAAAACCAGCCCCGTGACCCGAACCGAATCCGTCGCCGCAACGTTTCCAGAGCAGGTGGTAAACAATGCCGGATCGTAAATCCATACTATCGATCGAAGCGATCGCCTGCTCTCCTCTTGAATTCGTTTGGACAAACATGCTCGCGTTGGTGCGCAGGATCACGCTCGCGCCGCATGGCGACCAAACGGTCGCGACCGCGCTCAGCGCGTGATCAATCGTAAAATCCTGACTCGC
>DATDSK010000257.1:0-5725 GCA_035291325.1 Bdellovibrionota bacterium
ACGATTTCCTTTTCGGTATGCGAGTGCCACATGAAGAAGAGGCCGCCGGATGCGTTCATTCCGCCGGTACCCGGAGGAAGATCGCCGAAGGCTCCCAGAAAGGGGCTGCCGCTGTAATGATTCCCGAACATGAGGTTCTGCTTTTCCGGCAGCTGAACCGGCAGCGGCTTCCCATGATCGGGCACATACTCGTTGGGTTGAAGCGGATCGCCAGGTCCGTGACCGTAGATATCCCACCCCAGTTTTTCGCCGGTCCAAGTGAAAAGGGCGTCGTACGTCGATCCCGGGACAACTGTCAGCGTGAAATCAGAGTACGAGAGGTCCGGACCAGCGCCAGGGGCGCTCTCGAGAAGCCGGCCGTTTTCGCCGATGATCCGCAGGTGATTGCCGTGGGGGTGAAAGGGATGTAAATCCCTGCCGCCGCCTATGACACGCGTGAGAATGATTTCGCCAGGGTGAAGCCTCGGCAGGCAGCCGTAAGGCTGGTGCGGAAGCCAAGGTGCCCCATCATCGGCCATGGTGTCGGGAGAAGTTCGTCCGTTGAGAAACCATAAAACGGGAAAGTACCTGGACATGTCGACTTCCGACCGTCTCCCGAGTTCCACCAGTTCATGAATACTGGGATCGATTTCGGATAATACAAACAGATACTCGCGATCAAAAGAGGTCTGCGGATGATTGTAAGCCCGGTTCACGCCGCTCGACGGCCGCACGATGAGCGCTCCCGTCAACCCCATCTCCACCTGAAAATCAACGCGGGTACCGCTGTGATACATGTAGGTCCCCGGGTTGGAAGCAACAAAGGTGTAGGTCACGACCGTAGCCCCATCGGGCGGAGATTCCCGTGTAAGAAGCCCTGAATTCCCTCCGATCGCGAGGACCCCGTCCTGACCCGGAAAAATGATCGAAACAGGCTCGGACAACTCGTTCTTCAGACGCACCGTGATCAGGTCCCCTTCGTTCACGATCAGAGTCGGTCCGGGATACTGCATCAGGCCGTTCCCGAAGGCATATCCCCACATGAGAACACTGTCGCCATCACCGGTTGTAATGTGCCCTGCTCTGGCCACGAGATCGAACTCGGTCCCGGTTTTTCCCTGGATCGCCGCCTCACAAACACCGGCGTTCATCGATACAGCGAATAATGTAAAAACAACGATTGCCAAAGGTTTCATTGGATCACCACTTCCGTCATCATCCCGCCGAAGTCTTCGCCGTCGTTGCTCAGAAAATTCAGGTTACTCGTGTACAAGAAATAGGTTCCCGGCTGAAGGCTCGAAGTATCCACGATCACATCGGCCGCCTCTCCGCCTCCGAGCGTGATGGAATTTGTCTCGTAGTAGAGGTCTTTTCCATCCGGCCCTCTCAGCAATCTTGCTCCGGTCCCCACGACTTTCATCGGAAGTCCAGATGAAGTGAGAGTGAAAAAGGCAGTCACACTCAGGTTAGAAAGCCTGAGCAATATCTTTTGCCCGCGGACGGCACTGACCCGGCTATTCATTTTTTGGCCGAAGCCACCGGTTTCTGAATTCGGAAGCGGACTCGGGTTGATCGTGTCGGGATAACCACGTCCGTTCAGCATCGCGTACTTGTCTCGCATCATCGCGAACGGAAGGGGCTGAACCTCGAGACTCGCTTCATGAAACGCAGGATCGAATGAACTCATCTGGATGGGGAACTCAACGTCATATCGGGTCGAACCATCGCCATCGTTGTAAACGTAACGGTCGCCCAGCGGGCCCGCTCCGTCAGGATTACGATGAACATGAGTTCCTAGGACCGTTCCGTCCGCCAAATCATTCTGCTTCGGTTGAACATAAAGATTCCCGAGCATGCCCATCTGCATGTGCTCGGTGGCCTCGACATGACAGTGATACATGTACGTCCCTGGTTCGACGATATTGTAGTAATACGTGAAACTCGCGGCCATCACCGGGACCGCGCTTGCGTCGGGAACACCGTCAAAAACGGCGGAAGCGTTTGGAAAACCATGAAAATGGACTGAGTGACCGTCGAACAAATCGGGCCGTCTCGTCATCCCGACGTTCGTCACGGTGAGATAGAATTCCTCACCCTCCTTCAAGGTGATCAGCGGAGCGGGAAATTCAGCTGCCAACATCCCCGCCATCATGGCGTCGGCGACAGGGGTTCCGGTCAAGTTCGCGAAGCTGAAAATATACTGCAGCTTTCCGTCGGCCATATTGGCGAAACCATCACCCGCACTCAGATGCATGCACTTGATCTGGCGTCCGGAGACAGGCTGGTCAACAACAGCATCGCCATCCGTGTCACCCGGGCACTGCACCCGAATTTCGGCTTGAGCGAGAACAGCTCCAAGCAATAGCAATGCGGTCCATTTGTGGGAGACTCTTCTTTTAGCCCGTAGCTTCATTGTTTTGCTCCGACGTTCTTTTTGGTGAATTCATCAGCCCCGATATCCATGGCGCCAGGAGAACCGGGCGCCCCTCGGTCAGTCAGTTCGGAAAGTCGCGTTAAGCGATAGTCACCGAACAGTACTCCTGTTGCGGGATTCCAGCGCGTCAAGGGACCGAAGCGGACATCGATGAAGTTACCGCCTTCGTCGAAGGCCGGCGCGCTCTCGATCCCCGTTGTGACCTCTGGAATCACAAGCTGTCCGCGGCCTCCGTTGAAATATTCCGAAACAAACGCAGGTTGAGCGCTGATATTGCTGGAATGATAACCGGTGCGATCCGTCAGATTGCAGTAGCGCGGGTCCAATCGTGCGGGCTGGGCGGCACCGAGAACGGCGAGATCCGAAAATACAGGAGTAGCCGGGGCAGGTAAGAGCCCCCCAGTGCCCGCGTTCGTTGTTACGTCCCAGTAAAACGAGCGATTATGCCAGACGATACTGTTGTACAACGTCGGATTCGAAAACACCGCATACGGTCTGACCGATGCGGAAGTTCCAAATGCCGCAGCGAGCGCGGGACTATGAGTACGCGAAACGATCCCTGCTACCTGGCTCACGGATTGGCTCGGCCCGTTTCTGAAAGCCTCTCCGGCCGTGGCCGTACTGTCGTTATTCGTAATGGAGTTACTGGTAATGGAAATCCTCGCGCTGTCCTGCATGGAGATGCCGCCCCCGGCGAGACCGGCAACGTTGTTGACGATGAAATTATTGTAGATCTCGATGTTGTACCAGAGATTGCGATCGTTCGGGCTTAACGCGACGTCGCGTCCGCTCGTGAAAGCCGTACGAATACCGCCTCCATCTCCGGCTCCGGCAAGATTGCCTTGTATCAGATTCGAAAGAATCCCCACCGACCCGGACCCCGGACTTAAACCGTTCACCGCCAGGGGGGCATTCCCTTGCACGGTGATTCCGCCGCCCGAAACTCCCATCCCCTGGTTGAACGACTGATTGAAAACAATCCAATTCCAGGAGATTTCTCCCAGGTGGCTCAACCCGAGGTGACCGATTCCGCCGCCGTCTCCCATCGTGAAATTGCCGCAGATATAGTTTGCGAAGATCAGATAATTGTTGCTGCCGTTGCAGACGGAGATTCCCCCGCCAGCTCCGCCGTTCCCGCCGTTTTGGGCGATGTGATTGTAACGAATTCGAACGTGGTCGTTTTGCGCGCTGACATAATCCGGAGTTCCGGCTGCATTCGTCGTTAAATAGGGATGTCCCAACCGGATACCACCGCCGTAGGTTCCGTAATTGCCGATCACGCGGTTATTGTTAATTTCAAGATAATGGGCGTAGCCGTTCACGAAAATGCCTCCGCCGTGACTCGCGCCGGTGATCGTGAAACCATCGATTCGCGCTGGACGGTTCGGACCGAACCCGCCCTGATTGGGCGCGACGTTTTTCGCCGCAACGAGAATCGCCGGTCCTTCTTCCGTATTGAACAAGGCCGGTTCGTTGTTGGCTGGATCAAAAGGACCCGCCGCTTGGCCGGGCAGGAGATCAATGGAGCCGCGGCTAACGAGACCCGCTACTTTCTCCCGCCACCGTCTGAGCTTCTCCGCGGGCGGGCTGATGGCGTTAATTATCGTGGAACCTGCGCCCCACCCCTGAAGCCGGACCGGCTTCCACATCACGACCATCTCTTCGTAATTTCCAGGCGCGACCAGAATCAGGTCTCCGGGTTGCGCGAGATCGATCGCATTCTGAATCGGAGTAGCCCCGGGAGCCGTATCCGGTCGCACTCGATGAAGTCACGGAACCGAGCCGATCGTGACAGTCACCCCGGTGATCGACGATTTGCCGTTATCTCCGCGTTTCACATGCAGCTGGCCAGTGGGCGTGAACAGAGGGACTTCAGCCGTGATTGTCGTGTCATCCCAGCTGATAATCCGCAGAGTGCGGGTCCCGATCGTGACGGATCCTCTCACCGTTCCGAACCCGTAATCGCGTTGAATAGTTTTTGAAGTCCCAAGCGCCGGATCGAAGGCCGGGTTCGGAACCGCGACCTTGCCTTCAGAAACAATCGTAATCCGCTGTCCCGAACTCGACAAATAGGGCCCGCCCTGGGGTCCACTGACTGACCAGATCTTCGGTATCCCATTCTCGAATTCGCAATCCACCGGATATTGACCGGGTCCCGCGAAAGCAGCGATCGGAACAACCGGGGTGTCCAGATAGGTCGTCGTTCCCGGCAGGTACTGAAACGTGTAACAAAACTGGCTGTAGTTCCGTGTGAAGAAGGGATCGGTTATGAATTGCGGCTGATTTCCTCCCGGAACATAAGCGGGGTTCGGAATCGGCCCGGGGGAATTCAGGCAAGCGGTCAGCATATTCGGCGACGCTCCGCTCGGCATTGGAACATTCATCGTGAAAGTGGACGGAAGCATTGCATTGTAGGAACCCCATTCATCAGAGTAGACGCGGGTGATTTCCTTTCCGGTCCAATCACGAATGGAAATCGGAATGAAAGGGGGCGAATATTTTTCGCCGAAGCTTGGCGAATTGGGATCGAATTCGTTCGCCAAATCATCGACTATTTTTCCGACGACCTGTGCGGCAACAGGTACTTCCGTGAAAAGAAAGAAATTCGCTCCGGCATTTTTTCCATCCGTCAAAACAACCTGCTTGCGATCACAAAGAGGTCGGGTTTTTCTGGCAAATGGAGCAGCAACGGCTTGATTGGGGAATAACGAAAGATGAGCGGGAACCGTATGCTTCTCTCCCACGCAGACCGGCGGCAACATCGCGGGATTCGGCTGATACTCTTCACCGAAATCAACGTTCTTATCCTGTTCCTTAATGTGCAGATAACCGCGTGGCGCGACCGCCTCGACAATATAGTTCCCGGCCGGAATGTCATTGAACGCGTACCCGCCGTCGAAAACTCCGTTGCGAACCTGGTTGAAGTTGCGCAAGCCGTCGTAGCAATCGGTCGCCATTCCATGTGAATAAAAAGTCTCGCCCTGGCATCCCGAAGGGGCAGCATCATCCCAGCTGTCCGTGTACGTTTTCTGAACTGCATCCCCAAGATCGAGGACGCCATTCGCATTGCGGTCCAGATCTTCAGTCTGCGGGAACGGACGCCCCGCCACCGCGAACGGGTGATGATCAACATCAGCGAGAGTGACTGATCCATCACCGTTCAAATCATCAATGACCCCATCGGAATCGCTGTCGCGATACAAATTGACCTGAACTCTGGGAATACCTGGCTCCCATGGATCAGCCACCGCATAGCGGGGATCATTTTCGGCGCGCGTCGTGGCGTAATGGACGATTCCACTGATTCCCCCG
>DATDSK010000258.1:0-2919 GCA_035291325.1 Bdellovibrionota bacterium
GACATTCATTATAAATCCCATACGTTAGGGTTTCGAATTAAACGATCAACGCCGTGAGGTCATCGATTATGATCCAAGTCTCTCATCTTTCGAAACTGTACGGTTCCCGTGCAGCAATCAACGATCTGAACTTTGAAGTCAACAAAGGCGAAATCGTCGGTTTTCTCGGCCCGAACGGAGCCGGAAAGTCGACGACGATGAAAATTTTAACCGGGTTCATGCCTGCCACGGAAGGCAAAGCGAGCGTGGCTGGGTATGATGTTTTCGATCATCCGATCGAAGTGAAGCGGAATGTCGGGTATCTGCCCGAAACGCCCCCGGTCTATCCGGAAATGGTGGTTTGGGATTATCTCGATTTTTCGGCTCGGATGCATCAGATTCCGAGCAATCAGATCAATCAGGCCATCGGGAACATCATTGATAAAACCGGTCTGGGTGAGGTCCGGAAGCGCCTGATCGGGAATCTCTCGAAGGGATTTCGTCAACGAGTCGGTTTGGCGCAGGCGCTGATTCACAATCCGCAGGTTCTCATCCTGGACGAACCGACCGTCGGACTTGATCCGAAGCAGATCATTGAGATTCGTGAGCTCATCAAGAGCCTGGGGGGGGAGCACACCATCATTCTGAGCTCTCATATCCTTCCCGAAGTGACCGCCACTTGCCAGCGGATCATCGTCATCAATCAGGGAAGGATCGTGGCGGAAGACACCCTCGACCGGCTGACGTTGCGGCTCAAGAAAGGGCTGATCTACAGCATGACCGTTAAGAACCCATCGGCCGACGGAATGCGGGCGCTTCAGGAAGTTCAAGGCGTGACGAATGTCACGGCGGCCGGCCCGAAGCTCGTCATCCAAATCGATGCCGGGACACAGGAGATCCGGGACAGGATCGTCGAGAAGGCGGTCACTAAAGGGATGGGGGTTCTCGAGTTCAGCGCCGAGCGAGTCAGCCTCGAGGAAATTTTCTTACAATTGACCACCGTTGAATCGGGCGAAGCAGGAGCGTGAATATGAGAAACATTTGGACGATCGCACGACGGGATTTCAAAACATACTTTACATCACCTATTGCCTATATCGTGATAGCCGGCTTTCTGGCGATCATGGGCTGGATGTTCTTTTTTAATCTGAACCACTTCTTCATGGAGAACATGAAATACCAGCAGCTCAATATGGGAAAGGGGGTCAGCATTACGGACGGGATCATCCGGCCGCTGTTCGGGAACATGAATGTCGTGCTGCTGTTTCTGGTTCCCTTTATCACCATGCGGCTTTTCGCTGAGGAAAAGAAACTTCATACGATCGAGCTTCTCATGACCTCCCCGGTTACCCTGACCGAGATCATTTTCGGGAAATTCCTTTCGGCCCTGATGCTCGTCAAGGTGATGCTGCTCGTGACGCTGGTTTATCCGGTCGTTCTTTTCATGACCGGCAATCCCGAACTCGGGCCGATCGTGACGAGCTATCTCGGGACGATTTTGCTTTGTTCCTGTTATCTCGCGATCGGATTGTTCTTCTCAGCCCTGAGCGAGAATCAGATCGTGGCGGGTGCCTTGACGTTTGCGACGGGGCTTTTCTTCTGGTTGATCAGCTGGGCGACACAATCGGCGGGGCCGGTCTGGAGCGATATTCTGCTGCATCTCTCTCTCATCAATCACTACAACAATTTCGGTCAGGGAATTATTAACTCAACCGATGTGTTCTACTTCCTTTCATTTATCGGTATCGGTCTTTTCCTGACACATCGAGTATTGGATTCGTTCCGGTGGAGGTAAGCAAAATGACTCAAATGAAAAAGAAACTCAGTGACACCTTGCCGTTTATCCTCTGGGGCGCCGCCGGCGTGCTGGTTCTGGCCATGTTGTTCGCCCGGGCCGTTTTCCCGGAACTTCTCTGGCTGACCATCGTCGTGGGAGTGCTTCTGGTTGCGGTGTTCGCGCTCCTGATACGCGAAAACCGGAAGGCGCTTCGGAGCCGTTCGGCAGCTTATGGTTTAAATTCGGCGATTATGATCGTCCTGATCGTGGCGATCGTGGGTGTGTTGAATTTTTTATCCGCCCGCTATCCGCTCAAGGCCGATCTGACGAAAAACAAGGTTCACACCCTTTCCGATCAGACTGAAAAAGTCGTGAAGGGGCTGAAAAATCCTCTCAAGGCGACTCTGTACGTCAAGATGGGACAGCGTGAGCAGCTTCGGCCGATGCTTGAGAATTACAAAGCCTTCAGCCCGAAGTTTGAACTTGAATTCGTGGATCCTGACAAGGCGCGGACGCGCGCCGAACAGGCTGGCGTCAAGAAATACGGCACGCTGGTCCTCAACTACGGTCAGAAAGAGACCAAGATCGACGACGTGAACGAGGAAAAGCTCACGAATGCGATCATCAAGATAGTTAAGGAAAAGCCGGTGACTTTCTGCGTCCTGACCGGGCACGGCGAAAAGAACTTCTCGTCGAACGAGCCCGACGGTTACGAAGCCGCCAGAAAGGCGCTCGCCGGCCAAAGTTATGAAATAAAGGACCTCAATCTCATTCAGGAGCAAAAGGTGCCGGAATCCTGCGATGCGCTCGCGATCGTGGGTCCCACAAAGGCATTTTTTGAACCCGAGGTCAAAGCCGTGCAGGACTATCTGAAGAACGGCGGCCGTGCGATTTTTGCGGTCGACGTCAACCTGAAAGGGGCCGAATACTCGCCGGAACTGCTGGGTATTCTCGAGTCGTGGTACATCAAGGCGCTTCCGGGCCTGATTATCGACCCGCTTTCCCGGATGTTCAATACGGACGCAGCCGTTCCGATGCTCGCGACTTTTTCGAAAGAAAACGCGATTACCAAGGGCTTTCAAGGAACCGATAAGTGTTTTTTCCCTTTCGCCCGGCCGCTTGAAGTCGTGCCCGGCTCTCCGGGTGAGCTGAAGGTGCAGTGG
>DATDSK010000259.1:0-4038 GCA_035291325.1 Bdellovibrionota bacterium
TCGCGGTCCTGATTGGTGTCACTCCTGAAAAATCAAATTCTTAGCCATTTTGCGCCTCGGCACGACTCTCGCAATTATACAGGGTGTAGGGACACGGCAATGTGCCGACATTCGCTGATCGCGAGATCAGCTTTTTTGAAAGGTTTTGGAGCAGTTCACTGAGAGAGTAACTGGAAAATTTTAAATTAAAAACGGGCCAATGGCCCATGGGAGTAGTTCGATAGCGTTCTATTAGATATCTGCGCGGAGTTCGCGCGATTACGTACTGGTCTGCGCTGGCGCACAACGCCTCAAGGCGATGGTGTGCCCAGCCGGGCAAGCAAATGCGGATGCTCCGGGAGAATCCAGGGAAAGACCGAAGCTGCGATATCGAACGCTTCGCCCTTCCTTGCGAAGGGAGAGGGAGAATTCTATGCTTGAGGAATTCAGGTTCCGAATCATCGGAACGATGGTGATCGTTATCGGCGGCATCAACATGGTGGCAGCCGGGATGCGCTACAACGGATCAGCAAACTACAGAAATCCGGCATGGGTCTGGATTCAGCCGTACTTGCAGCTTCAAGACTTCGTTCTTCGAATGCTGTTTTACGCGGCGGTGCTTGCCGCGATTTGTGGAACTGCCTGGTTCATTCTGTGGCTGGTCGGAGCCGTCCGAAACGCCTTCGAAAATGCTCGTCGAGAGATGGTACGGCAGGAATATGAGGTCCAAAGGCAAGTCGAGCGTGAGGCCGAGTCCGCAAGAGAGGTGATTCGTCGAATGTGCGAAGCCGAGGACTCAAGGCGGGCGCAGAGGGAACGGGAAAGGGCTGAAGCAGTTCAGCGGGCAGCGAGAATCAGGGCCGAAGAGGTGGCTAAGTCTGACCCCGAGATTGTCAGAAAACGTGCCATCGAGCAAATCACAAAGGGGTTTTGAAATATGAGAATGGAACCAAGAGACAGGGATATCTTTTCCCACCTGGACCGCTACGGCGTACTTTCGACACGGCAAATTAGGGAGATCTTTTTTAAGGGAATCGCTAACAGCACCGTTCTGAGGCGACTGCGGAAGCTGGAAAAAGCGAATCTGATTGGAAGAGTTCATGGACTTGAAGAAGGACTTTGCGCCTGGCGGCTCGCACCAAAAGGTGCATCGCTTGTCGGAGCAAAGGACACGTTCCGATATTCGAATCGAAACGCCATCGAGCATGAGGTGACACTGTCGGCGCTCCGAATGTCCTTGGAGTCGGTGGAGCTTGGGTCAGAGTGGGTCACTGAGATGGAATTGAAGCGGAGGAGCTTTGGCCAGAGCCGGGGGCGCGATCGGCGCGAACAAGTGATCCCCGACGGCATCTTTATCGCCACTCACAAGGACAAGCCCGTGGTCGTTGCCGTCGAGCTTGAGCTGAACACGAAAGCATCCAATCGATATGAAAAACTCTTTCGAGAATACGCCGGAAAGGACTCGATCTTTCAGATCTGGTACTTCGTGCCGTCGCATCCGGTCGGTAGGCGGATTCTGCAAGAATGGGAGCAGGCTTGTCAAAAGTACGCGTACGGGCAGCGTCCACGTCTGGGTTACTCGGTTCTTGAGGATGCACTCAAGAATCCAAGGGACATGTCCATTCACCAAAATGGAACGAGTCCTGTTGCAGTCGGACAACTATTTAAACTCCAATCTGTGCGGGAAACCGGTGATTCTCTGTCAAAGGAAGTTGCTCACACCGTTGCTCATACAGTGAGCAGCGAAACCGCGACGGCGGCGTGATCGGGGATGAGGAAAATCGTGAGCAGTTCCGAAAATGTGCCCCACACCCGCACCCATGGGAGAAACCTCCCTTCACCGCTGACCCCTCCCACCCAACGATGTTGTTGTGGAAGGGGTCAGCGCTTACGGTCGGTGAAAACAGGGTGCGGGTCTGAGTCATGGGATTGAGACAGATTGAGACTGGAGAGACTGAAGATGGATTAAGGAAAAAACGGCAGAAAATTGGGCAAAGTCGAGCAAGTTTTATATCAGGTAAATTCTAGGAGGATTCAAAGAATGAGAAATAACACATGGATTACATAGGGAGCGTGAATGAAGACGATAATGCAACTCGAAGGATTTGACGTCGAGTACGTTACCGTAAAGATTCAAGGCAAGGACTACGAAATGAAAATGGCCCAGTTGGCCAAGGCGTTATTGGGATTGTTGGAAAATGATCCTCAGGATATTGAAAACAATGAGGCCCAGAAAGTCACGATGAGCGACGGGCCGGAATTACCGGAGGCGGCATGAACAAGATTGGACTCTACCTGAGGGTGTCCTCGGAAGAGCAAGCCAGGATCGTCGAAGGAAGCCTCGTATCCCAGCGTCTGAGACTCGAAGAGTACGTCGAGAGCCAGAACCGAAGACAGGCTGGCTGGGGGATGATCATCGATGTTTATTGTGATGAAGCCAAGTCCGGCAAGGATATGAACCGCCCGCAATTCCAAAGGCTGCTTGCTGATATCAGGGCCGGAAGGATTAACCTGATCCTCGCAACCGAGCTGTCGCGGCTATCCCGGTCCAACCGTGATTTTTGTGAAATGTGGGATATGTTCAAGGCGCACAACGCAGCCTTCGTCACGCTGAGAGAGCAATTTGACACCACGACGGCCGCAGGCGAAATGATGGTGTTCAATCTGATTAATTTTGCCCAGTATGAGCGCAAACAAACAGCAGAGCGCATCTCTGCAAACTGGGCGAGTCGCGCAAAGCGCGGGCTATGGAATGGCGGGACCATCCCGATGGGATATGACCGCAATCCCGCAAACAAGGGTGTGCTGATCGTTAATGAAGAAGAGGCCAAGCAGGTGCGGATGATCTTCGAGACGTTTCTTGAGGTGGGATCGCTCCGGCAGACGTGTCTGAAGCTGACTGAAATGGGAATCCGCAGCAAGCGGTACGTAAACAAGGCAGGCGCTGAAAAGGGAGGCGGTCACTTCACAGTTCCCACGCTTAACACCATGCTGAAGAACCGCGCATTGATCGGGTTAAGGGAAATCGGAAAGAAGAAGGGCTGCCGCGAGGTCGTGCCCGCCGCCTGGCCGGCCATCGTGGATACCGATATTTTCGAGAATGTGCAGGTCAAGCTTCAAGGGAACAAATCCCGCTACAAGCCAGATGACTGGAAAACCTATCCGTATCCCTTGACGCAGACGCTGGTGTGCGGCGAATGCGGCAAGTCGCTGGGTGGAAAATCTGCCCACGGGAAGCTCAAGACCCATTTTTACTATGCACATTGCAGGAACCTTAAAACCGACGGATTGAATCACCGTAAACGGTGTCGGCTGGAGAGGGTTCAGGCCGCGAGGATTGAGGACATCGTACTCAAGTCCCTTAAATCGGTTTTGAGTTCACCTGAGAAATTCGAGGAAATGATCCGGGCGTATCGGAATCAGGCCACCAGTGACCTTCCCGGCATCGAAGGGCGGCTCAAGGCGATCGCATCAGACATCAAAACCACCGAAAGACGCCTTGAAAACCTGACCCTCAGGCTTGCCGATCTTCCGCCTGAAGTGGTGGCTGGGCCGATCTATGATCAGATGAGGGTCATGAGCGAGAAAATTGCCGAGCAAAAATCTGCAAAAATACGGCTTGAGGCGCAATTGAGCCAAGTCACCGCCAAAGACATTGATGTGGACGGTCTTCGGGCAAGACTGGCCGAGGCAGTGAACCGCCTGGAGTCGGCCTCCGTCGAGAAGCAGCGGCCGATTATTGAGAATATGCTAAAATTCGCTGAAATCCATCCGACCCGGATCAGGTTCGGGCTTTATGCCCCGACGCTACAAACAAAAAACCCCCATGGAGCCGCCAAGGAAGGCGGCCCCGCTGTGGGTCAGTTAATTTCAATTTCAAAATTTCGAGGGAATGTCGCCGGTTCGACTAATGTATTGAATGGTGGCTTGGGGCGGAATCGAACCGTCGACACACGCCTTTTCAGGGCGCTGCTCTACCGACTGAGCTACCAAGCCACATCTAGAGTTCTTATCTGGTATGCGATCTTTGTCCAAAAGGCAACGCTGTTTTGTTGCGAT
>DATDSK010000260.1:0-2615 GCA_035291325.1 Bdellovibrionota bacterium
GCTCCATCGCCGCGTTCTGCGTGCCCGCAGCCGCGAGCGCCGCGCCAATGTCACCCATATTGATATCGCCCAGTGGTGATGCTGCTTGTTCGCTCATAAGATCTCCTGCTCCTATTCGTTATCCGGAATACGTGTAATCTGTACGGCCCGATTTCCTCGGGAAACGCCGAAGAATGCTTTGAATTTCGAAACCCCTTCGACAAGAATATCGAGCTCGCCATCCGCGTTCTGCGACAGCGGGATAATGTCTCCGATATTCAGGTTGACGAGATCGCCAACGGTGATCATCGCGCTTCCGAGATTCACCCGAACGCTGGCCTCGGTATTGCGAAGATGCTCTTCCATTTTCGCGGTCCACTCCTTATCCACGCGGTCTGATTCCGTCTGAAAGGAGGCGTTCAATTTGTTCTTGATCGGCTCGATCGTGGAATACGGGATCACCAGCGCTATCGTACCGCTCGCGTTCTCGAGCTCGACTTCAAAGGTCGTGGAGATGATCACGTCCGATGGCGGCACCACGCCCACGAACTGCGGGTTCACTTCGGTTCGAACGAACGAGATATCGGCTTTATGAACCGGTGCCCATGCTTCTTCGAGGTCCTTGATCGCGAGGTCCATCACCTTCTTCATGATCGAAAGCTCGATCCTGGTGAATTCCTTTCCTTCGATCTTCGTATAAGGACGATCGGTCCCCCCAAAAAAACTGTCGACCAGGGCATATGCAAGCTTTGACTCGAAAACCAAAAGGGCGGGCCCGTGAAGGCTCTCAAAGCGCATGATGCACATGCAGCTCGGAATCGGAAGCGTGTTGACGAACTCCCCGAATTTCAGAAGGTCAGTGGAGATAATACTGATCGTCGCGATTTTACGAAGAGAATTCGAGAGAGACATCCTGTATAAGCGGATAAAGCGCTCGTAGATGATGTCCAAAGTGGGCATTCGCCCGCGAATGACTCGGTCCTGGTTCGTCAGGTCGTAAGGGGTAATTTCAGAATCCGCGCCGAAACCGCCTGGGTCCGTGAACGCATTCACGGCGGCGACTTCTTCACCGCCACCACCGGCCGGGGCAGCCGCGGCTGCGGCCTGTCCGCCCGTTTCGACATTCCCCTCGACCACCGCGTTAAGAAGTGCGTCGACTTCAGATTGGGTCAGTACCTGGTTCATGCCTTCCTAGCCTTCCATTCCACATATACACGCGGCTCGGGCGTCCCTGCCCGCGCCACAACACTAACTGCTCAAGGCGAAGTTCGTGAAGAACACGCCCTTCACTTTCCCGGTGACCAAAAACGTGTTGATCGCCGTCCGGATTTCATCTTTGAGATAATCCCGCCCCTCCGCCGTAGCCAGATCAGCGGGGCGTTTGCTGTTGAAAAGATCGATAACGACGTTCCTGACCTGCGGCATCTTCAGATTGACCTCGGTCTCGGCGTCGTCAGTCGGAACCTCAAGCGAGATATTCACGCGCACGAATTTCGGATTCATGCTTCCCGGTGTCGCGAGATTGACAGTGAACTGCTCGAGCGTCACCATTTTGCCAAACTCGCTTGCTTTTTTCCGGCCGGGTTCGCCGCCTTTTTCGCCCTCTTTCCCGGCTTTCTCTCCGCCCGCGGAGCTGCCTCCGGAATGAGCCGCGATGTCCTCGATCTTCGGTTGTTTGTTATCGCGCTGAAAAGATAGAAACAGGATCGCGACCATAGCCGCGGTGACGACTACGTTGATCCCGGTCAAAATCAGAACGAGTTTACTGCCGCCACCCGATGACGCCGAGGCGTTTGATTCGGGGCTTTCGGATTTTTCCTCACCAGTTCCTGCTGCCATGAACGCGAGTCCCTCCGCTTGACTACTCCTATTTTGCATCGCAAGTGCCAGGAGTGGCAAGATCGAAGTTTGTGTAAAACGCAGCGAAAAACAGCGGTTTTCGAAGCCGATTTGTCAGATCGTCATGAAGTTGGCGGCAAAGGCTCGGGAAGCACCTGAAGCGGGGGTTTCGTCAAACAGGTGACGCCTGTCCGAGCGTAACCCCCGCCTTCAGCTTATCTGAGTTAATTCCTCTTCAGATTGATCACTTCCTGCATCATTTCATCAGCCGTGCTGACGACTTTACTGTTGGCCTGGAAACTTCTCTGAGCCGTCATGAGGTTGATGAATTCGCTCGCGATATCGGTGGTCGACGACTCGATGGTCTTCGACGAAACCCGTCCGCGACCGCCCGTCGACGGCGCGCCGATCGTAGGTTGACCGGACAGGCGGCTTTCCCGGTAACGATTCTGGCCGTTTTTGAACAGACCTTCAGGGTTTTCAAACTTGGCCAACGCGATCTGACCGAGATTGATGGTTTGGCCGTTCGTGTAAATCGCGGCCAAAGCTCCGTCGTCATTGAACGTGAGACCGGCCAGAGTGCCCGCCGTGTAGCCGTCCTGAAGAGTCTTGTAGGCTTCGGAGGCCGTTCCATACTGGGTAACCTGGAGTCCCGCACCGCCATGCGCCTTGTCTTCGCCGAAGTTGAAGTTGATCACCTGGTCGGGGAGCGCGCCCTTATTGAACTGAAAGCTGGACCTCTCAGTTACCTGATCCTGCAAACGACCGTCCGTATCGAAGGTCAGGCGACCACGGGC
>DATDSK010000261.1:0-29554 GCA_035291325.1 Bdellovibrionota bacterium
CGGCGATGAAAGTTTTGTTCTGGCTGACGTCCCGGGACTCGTCGAAGGAGCTCATCGCGGCGTCGGGCTTGGACACAAGTTTCTCCGGCATATCGAGCGGACACGATTGTTCCTGCATTTGCTCGATGGGACCAAAATCCTCGAAGACGCGACGGTTCCGGATTACGAAGGATCTCCCGAAGCGGAAAGGGGCAGCCGGGTTACCCAGGCTTTGATCGACCGTTATTCCATCATTCGCAACGAACTCAGGCTTTTTAACGAGAAACTCCTGCATAAACCGGAGATTCTCGTCATCAACAAACTGGACGTGCTCGAATCGGATCCCGTTCTCGTGGAAAGCGTCCGAAAAGGTTTGCGCGACGCAATCGCGTCTATCCGAGGCACTCACCCGGAGCCCGAGGAGCCGTATATTATTTCAGCGGTAAGTGGCGCCGGAGTCGCGGAGCTTCTTTCGGTCATTCAGGTGAAGTTACGAGACTACCGGATCAGTTCGGAAGAACGTGAAGTTCCGCTGCCGGACGATGAGGGAATTCGGACTTGAGCTTTGCACGAGCTTCAGCTTCCGGAAAATTCGCGAGCCCCAGGTGGGACGAGGTGACGGCCCTTTTCGGGGGGACATTCGATCCTCCTCATATCGGACATCGTGAAGCGGTCCGGGGCCTGTTTTCGAGCCCTGGCGTGAAAAGAGTGCTCATACTGCCCTCGCCCTCGCCACCCCATAAACCGTGCTTCGCTTCCTTTGAAGACCGTGTGAAGATGGTTCGGCTTTGCTTCGGTTCGACTCCGGCGGATTCGTTCAATTATGATGTTGAAATCGATCTCAGCGAGCTTGAACGTTCCCGGTTAAACCCGGGCGTTCCGGCCTATACCCATGAGACGCTCCAGGCGCTGCGGCGGAATATCCCGCAGCTTGCTTTCGTTGTCGGTGCCGATCAGCTTCAGCTGCTGTCGACCTGGTATCGTTTTCCCAGCCTGCTGTCGCTCTCGCATTGGATAGTCCTTGCAAGGCGTCCCAACGGGCTTTCAATCGCGCTGAAAACCTTGCAGGAGTGGGAAGCGAGCGGATTATGCAGACGGCTGGGTTCGGCAGGACTGGACGGGGAGTGGCAGCTCCTGAAGGGGGCTGCTTTCATGAAGCTGGTCTCCACGGAGGCCCCTGACCTCTCTTCTACGCTCATCCGAGAGGTCATTGGGCGTAACGGCGAGCCCCCGGTCGGGGCGCTTTTGCCGGAAGTAGCGAGCTATTTGAAGGAGCGGCGGCTCTATGGTAGCAATGCGGGGAGACCGCATCATCAGGCTCAAAAGGAGAAGTGAAGTAATGACGGACGAACAAAAAGAGTCGCAAACGTCCCGAGCGGCGGTTTCGGATCCTTCGCGTGATAAGGCTTTGATTTGCGCTCGAGCCGCTATTGACAAAAAGGCCGAGAACATCCGGGTTTTGAACCTGACCGAACTTTCAGGATTCACGGATTACTTTGTGATTTGCAGCGCGCTTTCGGACCGGCAGGTTCAGGCGATCGCCGATTCCGTTGAATATGTCATGTCGTCGTCCGGTTACGAACTCATTTCGGCCGAAGGATATGCCGAGGGGCGATGGGTCCTGATGGACTTCGGCGATGTGGTCGTTCATGTGTTTCTCGATGCACTTAGGGAGTATTACGATCTCGAATCGCTCTGGGCCGATGCGCCGAAAATCAAAATTCCGGCTGAATTCTACGGGCCCGCTGCCAGCCGTCTGAACTGATGAAGCTCGGTATCTTCGCGTTCGGAAAATTGAAAACACCGGGCTTGCGGCAGGCCGCGGACTATTATCGCGGATTGATTCGGCCGCACGTGACGATGGAAGAGGTCGAACTTCGCCCGGTTCCGGTTCCGGACAAGAACGCGAACACCCGACGGCAGATCCAGGAGAAAGAAAGCGCCATTTTGACCGAAAGACTCGGCTCGGTGCTGGGTTCGCGCGGAATTTTTTATCTGCTCGACGAAGGTGGTCAGGGACTTCCGACGAGGAGCTGGGCCGCTATGGTCAGGGATTGGGAGCAGAGCGGTATACCGCATGTGGCCTTTTGCGTCGGAAGCAGCTTGGGTTTCGACGATCAGCTGCGCAGGAGGGCGCGCAAGGTGATCAGCCTTGGTCCGCAGACCCTGCCCCATGAATTGGCCCGCGTTGTTCTTTTAGAACAACTCTATCGCGCCTGGAGCGTCACTCGCGGACATCCCTATCACAACGAAGGCGCGTAACGAAAATCCCGATTGCAAGCTGACGGATCTTCAACGAAAATGGATGCCTTCTACAAATCCCTGCAGGCAACAACTTGAAAAGGTGGCTCAAATGAAGAAAACCGAAAACCGCGCGATTCTGGTGATTTTAGACGGCTTTGGACTGGCGAAAGATTCCAAATGGAATGCGGTCGCGAATTCAAAGATGCCGTTCTACCGCTCGCTTGTGGAACGGTATCCCCATGCCCAGCTGCTGACGCATGGTGAAGCGGTGGGCCTGCCGGCCGGAGTGATGGGAAATTCCGAAGTCGGGCACACGACGATCGGAGCCGGTCGCGTTGTTTATCAGGACTTGACGCGGATTTCGAAAGAGATCCGAACCGGTGAGTTTTTTGAGAACTCCGTTCTCCGGGAAACGATTCAGGCCGGAGCGACGAAAACGGGCAGAGTCCATTTCATGGGCCTGCTCTCGGACGGAGGGGTTCACAGTCACATCGATCATCTTTTGGCTCTTCTCGACCTTTGCGTGAAAATGAAGGTGCCCAACGTCAGTGTCCATGCGTTTCTGGACGGACGCGATACGCCGCCGGAATCTTCCCTGTCGTATTTTGAAAAACTTCTGAAGCACCCCACCTTTTCTCCGGAGGGAAGCGGGAAAACGAAAGCAAAGATCGCGACCGTGATGGGGCGCTACTGGGCGATGGACCGCGATAAACGCTGGGAGCGGGTTGAAAAAGCCTATCGCACGATGACCGGCCAGGTTCCGGCGGTCGCGGGTTCCGCGATCGATCTCGTGAAGAAATCACATGCGGCCGCCAAAACGGACGAATTTGTTGAACCGCTGTTGCTCGACAGTGAAGCGGCGATGCGAGACGGCGACGGTGTTGTCTTCTTTAATTTCAGGGCGGACCGTGCCCGTGAGATCAGCGCCGCGATCGGCTCGAAGGAATTCACCTCGTTTGACCGGGGTCGGGGGTTCAGGCCTTCCGCTTTCGCCGGGATGACACAATACGAAAAGAATCTCGAAGGAATACGGGTCGCGTTCGGCCCGCAGAATCTGGACAACATTTTCGGTCAGTGGCTTGAAAAACACGGGCGCTCCCAGTTTCGTATCGCCGAAACCGAAAAGTACGCTCATGTCACTTTTTTCTTCAACGGCGGACGGGAAAAGGCCTTCGAAAAAGAAGATCGGCTGCTGATTCAATCACCGAAAGAAGTCGCGACTTACGACCTTAAACCCGAGATGAGCGCGCTCGGAGTCGCCGAAAGCCTGACGGAGAAAATCAAGGGGAACGGGTACGACTTTATTTTAGTCAATTTCGCAAACCCGGACATGGTTGGACATACCGGTGTTTACGATGCTGTGATCAGCGCGTTGGAAACAATTGACCGTTGCCTTTCTCAGGTTATTACCGCCGCCCAGGATGCCGGCTATCAGATTTTACTCACCTCGGACCATGGCAACGCGGAAGAGATGCGGGATGATCAGGGACGGGTTCATACGCAACATACGCTGAATCCGGTCCCGATTCTTTGGATTCAGCCCAAGGGTGTTCAGCTTCCTAAAAAAGACGCGCTCAAGGACGGCAGCTTGCAGGATCTCATGCCCACGCTTTGCGACCTCATGGGACTGCCGCTTCCGCCGGAAGTCACGGGAACAAGTCTGATTTCGAAGTAGAGAAAGAGAGACACAGCATGTTGACCATTCCTGAAGTGCCGAAACAGAAAAAACGACGATCACTGGCTGTTTTGACCAGCGGTGGTGATGCACCGGGAATGAACGCGGCGATACGTTCGGTGGTTCGCTTCGGGTTGTCTCACGGATGCCGGATGCACGGGATCTCGAAGGGGTATAGCGGGCTTTTGGAAGGCAATATCACGCCGCTCGAGAGCACCTCGGTCGCGAACATCATCCAGCGGGGCGGGACTATTCTCAAAACTGACCGCTGCGAGGCATTCTTTCAACGTTCGACGCGCCGGGAAGCCGCGAACATTCTGATCAGAAATGGAATCGACGGTCTGGTCGTGATCGGCGGGGATGGCTCCTTCACGGGCGCGCACCTTCTCGAGAATGAAACCGGATTTCCGACGATCGGGATTCCGGGCACGATCGATAACGACATCGCTGGAACGGATGATACGATCGGCTTCGACACGGCGGTCAATACGGCTCTTGCCGCGATCGACCGGATTCGTGATACGGCGAGCTCCCACGATCGGATTTTCCTGATCGAAGTCATGGGCAGGAGTTCGGGTTTCATCGGGCTTTCGGTGGGGATTGGCGGCGGCGCCGAAACCATGATCCTTCCGGAGAGTAACGAGACTGTTGCGAACATCTGCAAAACAATCGAGCGGGGCTCCCGTCGCGGAAAGACGAGCAGCATTATTGTCGTCGCTGAAGGCAAGAAGCCGGGGCTTTCGGCCCGACTTGCCCGGGATCTGTGGAAAAAAGGTTACACAGCGCGAGTTTGTATTCTGGGCCACACCCAACGAGGCGGGTCCCCGAGCGCGCATGATCGGCTTCTTGCTTCGGTTCTCGGAGCTTCGGCTGTGGCTTATCTCCTCGCCGGGAAAAGTAATGCGATGGTCGGCGTTCGGGAAGATTCAGTCGTGCTTTGTCCGTTCCGAAAAGTCGTGGGCTTCAAGAAATCCGTCGATAGCCAGATGCTGAGTCTCGCGAAGGCCCTCTCTCTGTAGCGGGCCTGGGTAGCCGGCCTGGCGCTTGCGTCAGCGAGGGCATGCTTGGTTATCTCTTTCGATGTATTGCGTGTGACGACGCGAGACCCGCGGTTCGAACGTTTCCGCTCTGCTTGAACTGCATGGAGGCACTCGCGCCGTGTCCGCCGCTTTGCCCCTCGTGCGCCAGCCCGTTTTGCGTTCAGAATGATTCGGGAGACTGTTTGCGCCCGTGGGCGAGACACGGCTCGATCCGGTCTTTCCGCGCAAGATACCTTTTGATCAACCCGGGCTATCGAACGTTGAGACGCTGGAAAGCCAGGGGAGGTATCGCTTTTGAGCGCAAGGTTCTGAATCCGGATTTTCAAGTCACGATTCCGGGAAATGCCTGGATCGTTCCGATCCCGCAGCGGTTTGTTCGTGCCTGGCGGTTCGGGGGAAGTCCCTCGGAGCGGATCGCGAAATGGATCAGTCGCCGGTCGGGGGCTCCCGTCGTCGCCTTGCTCGAACCGGTTCACGATCCCGGGTTACCCAGGCAGGCGGAACTTTCGGCCGAGGCGCGGCTGCAGAATCGGCTGCGGTTTCGGATCCGGGCGGGCAGAATTCTCCCGCCGCGCACACCGGTCGTGCTCGTCGATGATTTCATGACGACGGGACATACGTTGAGAAAAGCGAGCGATCTATTGGCCGAGAACGGGGCTGACGACGTCCACGTGTTCTGCCTGGGCGTCCGTCCGGTGCGTTCCGAACAGAGACGAAACCTGCTCCATCGCGAGTGTCGGCCCGAATCCGTCGGTCAGGAATGAAATGGAGCTCAGCTTTTTTGGAAAAGAAGAGAGGTCTTCCAGGGTTCCCGACAGGTCTCCGGCCCCGTAAATCAAGGCATCTTCGAATCGGACCTGTTCTTCCGTGACATTGGCCATGAAATCGCGTTTCTCTGGCGGAAGCCACGCGGTTCCCGTGAACATTTTCTCGAGAGCGCCTTTCATGCGTCGGAGTTTCTTCGTGATCTCGTGATTGTCCTCGACCTCTTCGCGGGAGAGGCAAAGGGTCCAGAAGCTTCTCTTTCCATCGGATGAGAAGTACCCCCAGACGTGACGTTCGATTTCCTCGCCGGGCTCCTTGTTGATCGATCCGAAAAATCCCTCTGTCACGCCGATCGCCATGGGGATCTCATGCGTAAAGGTCGCCTGAAGAATTCCGGCGGGTTCACGCTTTCGGCCCGAGGAGAGCGTCTTTTGGACGGCGGGGGGGAGTCCCTGAATTTCGTTCACGGAAGCCCAGCGGTCGGCAAAAATCAGCCGATCACAGGCGATGATCTCTCCCGAGGCAAGGGCGAGGTTTTCAAGTCCGTGGTCACCGATCTGAATGCGCGAGACCGGGATGCCTTCTATTCGCCTGATGCATTCAAAACGGTCTGCTGTAAGCTCTTTGCGGATTGCTTCTTCGAGCTCGCCGGCGCTCATCGAAAAGCGGGATTCGAAGATCGAAGGAAAGCGGCTTTCAGGTGCCCACAAAACTTCTTTAAGTACATCTTCCCGTGTTTCAGGGGTGGGGGCTTTGGTCCAGACGGGTTCACGAAAAGCTTTATTTCTGAATTCCCGGACATAGGAGCCCTGCTCGGGTTGGCCGCAATCAATCCCAAGTCTTTGAGCAAGATCAAACCAGGCTTGCACACCGGCGGCGCCTTGAGATCCCGCTTCGAAAGTCGGAAGGGGGGCAAGCATCCTGACGCCACTTCCTTTAATCCAGCAGACAGGTTGATGAGCGTGGGCGAGAAAACCGACTGCTCCTAATGCAGCCCAGCCGTCACCCACCACGACAATGGCTTTCTGATGAGTCATCATGATCTCCTCACGCACATCGTAACCGAGATTTGCGCGTGAGCAAGGATTTCTGTCAGTTAATTTTGTGTCACGCCCGGACTCACCTACTAGGTATCGTTGAGGAGAGAACCTGACCGCGACGATCGGGCAGCGTCGCGGCGCTTATAAGGGATCTTGTAATACTTGCCGCGGCGCGAAGATCTCCGGTACCGGCGTCGTTCAGGCGGATCCCGAATTTCAAGTGAGGCCAGGGATCGTGAGCGATCGTTCGGCATCGGCAGAAGCACACGCAAGCCGCTTCGGAGCGGAAGCCGGGGTGATACGCCATTCAGGTCACTGATGGGGTCGACCTTGATCCCGAAGTGGCGTGCGATCCTGGACAGGGTTTCTCCGCGGCGAACTTTGTAAGTGAGAAAGCTGACCTTTCTCGGGTAGGCCTCGTGATTGTAGGTGGCCAGGAAGCGTTCTTTTGTCGAAGCAGGCAGTCTGATCCGATAGGAACTTACCGTGGGAGGCGTGCACCAGCGCATGAGCTCGGGATTCAGGCTTTTCACTGTCTGGTACGAAAGGCCCGCAGCTCGGGCGACTTTGAGAAGATCGGCCGGGCTTTGTACTTCGAATTCGGCGAGTTCTTCACCCCCTACTTGCCCCGATTTCGTGACGTGCGGAGTCGGTACGGGTTTGGCCAGCGGCGCCGGCATGGGAAGGTCATTACTGACCAGTTGGCCTTCTGGCAAATTGGAATCCGCCGGAATGGTCAGCGCGGCCGGGGTGATCTCCGGACCTGAACTTTCGCCATCGCGGTTCCCTGCGAGTTCTTCTTCGGGCGTTTCTTCTTCCGAATCTTCGTCTGGATCATTGGGTAGCTGTTCTTCGGGTTTATCGGTCTTAATCAATTTGACGATTTCGCCATTTCCGGCAACTGCCTCATCAGGAGCGGCCTTCTTTTCAATCACGGGAAAGCCGAACTGCTCCGGGTTTTTCGAGATGATTGCCGCCGCTATAATTTTAGGAACGTAGTCGCGGGTTTCGGGGCGCAGAAAACGATGGCGCGAGAGAACCCAGAAATCCTTTGTCTCAAAGCGGCGGATCGCGCGGGCAATTTTGGCTTCGCCTGCGTTGTAAGCGGCAGCTGCCAATTCCCAGCTCTGGAACATTCCGTACAGATCCCTGAGGTATTCCACGGCGGCGAGCGTTGATTTTCGGATGTCGCGTCTTTCGTCCACCCACCAGTTGACCATGAGACCGTAGCGCTTGCCGGTTGCGGAGATGAACTGCCAGGGGCCAACGGCTTTGGCGTGTGATCGCGCGTGATTGTTGAACCCGCTTTCGATCATGGCCAGATAGACAAGATCTTCGGGAAGGCCATTCTGCCGGAGAAGTGGCTTAATGTAAGGTATGAAAAACTCAGACCTTTCCAGATACCTTGCGAAATGCGGCCGCCCCTTGCCGGTAAAGTAGTCCAACCAGTGTTCCACCCGGGTGTTGATCGTGATCGGGATATCGAAGCGGTTGTTCTTGAGCTTTGTTCCACGAACGATGATTTCGCCATTTCTGACGACCACTGTTCGGGGCGTGTTCTTGGACTGGAGAACCTCTTCGACCGTTCGCGGATTGCCGTCCGCCCGCCCGGGACTTTTGAGGTGCGCGCATCCTGAGAGCAGAAAAATAGACCCTAAACTACCTGCAACCACAATCCGTGTTATTGCTGAAGTGATCAATGCGCCCCCTTGGCTTACCCGAACCCCAAGTCTAGTCGAGGGCCGCTGATGTTGTCAAACTTCGGGAAACCCGTAAAAATCGGATTGTCGGGCTTAAGGCATTGAAAGGCTGGGGGAAAATTCCACTTCCAGATAATTTCATCGCGGCCCTGCTCCGATAATTTCGCGTCAACGCGCTGTAACTCTTGAACCGGATAGACTAAAATAACTGAATGGCCAAAAAGCTTTCGCGCATCGGGTTGAAGCATGTCCGATAAGATAAATTCCTGGATCAGAGCCAAAGATTTCATTGAAACGAGTTTTCGAATCACCGGTGAAAACGTAACGACGAAGGTTCCGGTCAAGAGTGCCGAGGTGATTGAAATTATCGAGCTTCACGATTCAGGGGTGGTGTTGAAAGTCCCCAAAATCGCGGGAGCTCTGGGGCATCTCCTCTTGATTCATATCACGCGCAAGCAGGTCCCGGCTCAAATCACTAACGACCTTGAACGGGAATTTTCCGTAACCGGCAAGATCGTGAAAGCTGAAGCGCTTGACGCGCAAACCAGTCTGATTGAACTTCAGTTTTATCAGTTCAATGAAACTCAGTGGAAATCATTTGTCGAAGAATGCGCGAAGCGACAGGACTCGGTCGATAAAATTGTCCGACGGATCCAGGAATAGAACGCGATGAAAGACGAGTTGTCCAAAGAAGAACAAGAGTTTTCCCAGTCGCTCGCGAATGTGCGTTTTCTCGTCGCGGACCCGAGTTCAAGCCGAAAAAGTTTTCGCGCTCTCCTGAGTTATTTCAAAGTCAAACCGCATTTGGTGGATGTTGTCGATTCGGCTCACGATTCAACCGAGGTGCTGAAGAAGAACAAACATAACGTGATTTTCGCCGACTACAGTCTTGGGGGAAGTCACTGTTTCGAGCTTATTCAGGTTCAGCAGGATGTTCTGTCTCCGGAGGAGGTCCGCGCCTTCTTTCTGATCACTTCGCAGGATTCCAACTCGCTCGTCAGTAGTGCCGCGGACGAGAGCGTTGACGCAATCTTTGTCAAACCCTTCAATTTCGGAATTCTGAAGCAGCGGTTCATCGAGGTGCTTTCGCAAAAAATCGATCCCTCGCCCTATACGAAAGCCATCAAGCAGGGGCGCAGGGAGCTCAAGATGGAGAAGCCGGAAGAAGCCATCAAGTCGTTTCAGCAAGCGAAAAAACTTGATCCCGCCCCTGCCCTGGCTTGTTCATACGAAGGCGAAGCCCATCAAATGCTGAAGCATCACCCCGAGGCCATTCGGAGTTTCGAAGAAGGACTCTCGTATAATCCGACTCACTTCCGGTCGCTCCTGGGTGCCGTCGAGTCATTCATGGAAACAGAGGATTACGAAAAAGCCTATGCCGCGGGCCGCAAACTGGTCGATCACCACACCGTTCCCGTGAAGAGAATTCCCCAGCTGATCCGTCTTTCCGTTCTTAATCAGAAATTCGAGGATGTTGTTCAGTTCTACGAAGTAACCAGCCGGCTCGATCAGAGTGACGACACGCTCGCGACCTATCTCGGGGCGGGGTTGGTGATTTGCGGATTGTACTTCCTGCGAAAGGGCGCGAATACTTCGGCGCTCGATGCGTTTCGAAAAGCTGAAGTCGCTTGCAAGCAGCAACCCAGGATTTTGACCCGAATTCTTCGCGCGCTGATCACGGCCGGTCTCGAGGCGGAGATGAAGGCTTTTCTGTCCCGGATTCCCGATGAAGTGAAGGATTCCGCCGAGGTTCGCCTGGCCCAGATCGAGTTCTGGGCGCGCAGCGGCTCGCAGCATAAGGCGCTGGAGTACGCGTTGAAGATGATTCAGGAGAATATCAAGGACGAGAAGCTTTTTGAATGGGCGATCCGCATTTCAAAAGATCTGAAAAGAAAAGATACCTTGATCGAGGACCTGGTTTTCAAGGCCGGACAGGCTTTTCCGGACAAGCGGGCTTTTTTCGAAGGGATGAAGTAGGAATTCCCATCCGCGCCATGGCTGTGCTTTAATCAAGGATATGGACCAGCCCAGCGACAAGAAACCTGTTATCAAGCGTAACTCAGTGCGATTCGCCCCGGATGAGGGTGTGTATGGACTCGTCGATGCAACACCCGGAACGGCCGGCTTTGACCCCACCATCCCTGCCTTGATCTTTTCAGAATCACAAAAAGGATGCGGCATCGTCGTTCTGACGACAACGAAGCTTCAGATCGGGGATCACGTAAAAATCCAGGTGGGAGATCTGCCCGTGCTCAAGGCCGAAGTAAGGTGGCGTGAGCAGGTAGATCCCCTTATCGTGAAAATCGGGATGATGTACCTGGAATAACTGTTCAGCGTGTAATCTCGATCAGTCTCTCGTTCGCGAGACTTCGATCGTGTCTTCCACTCCGCCCTGAGGGGACGGGCTGTAGGTGATCGTATAAGTGTAATCCTTGCCGACGATTTCACCTGGATAGATCAGGACGTCTTCGATTGTTTTAATGATGATTTGTGGCTGTTTCGGATCAGCCATGTTCAGCTTCACTCTTTTGATTCCGCGGACATTAATGCCCGTGTCCCAGGTGAAGCTTTCCCGAGCGGGATTGGCGGGAGCAATGACCAGAAGGAGTTGGTCGCCGTTCATGGCCGGATCGCCCAGCGCCGTTTCGAAAATCCTCAAAGAAAGCTGGTTGGCGTCGTCCGAGAGGTTTCGAACCCCGACTACCGATTCGAGCAGATCGCTTGGGGCCTGAACAGGCTTTAGCTTTTTGCTTTGGGCGAAGGCCGGAAACGCGATAATAAAAGCCAGAACAATGATCAAATGCTTCATAGGATCTCCTTCATTGATAAACTGAAGGCGTTATAGCGGGTATAATGCTAAGCGTCAAATGCTAAATGATGACATAAGCCAGCGAAGTTGCTTAATTATGTCTCTGTTGGGGGTTAAATTAAATCTGATGAACGTATCGAAGGACGCGATTCGTATCCAAAATTTCGATTTTTCTTTTGAAAGTGGCCCTTTGTTTTCGAGGCTGAACTTGGAGATATCGAGAGCGGCTCGCGTGCTCCTGGTGGGTGCAAACGGGGTCGGTAAAAGCACTCTTCTCAGAATCCTTGCGGGGCTTCACATGGTTCCCGCGGAATCGGTTCGGATTTTTGGGAGCTCCCCATTTCACCAAATGGAAGCGTCGCAGGAGACTCGCTGGATCGGCGGAGAGCTCGGGTTGTCTTTGGATATCAAAGTTCGGGAGCTTTTTACCCCCGCACTGAGCGGGACGGAGCTCGCCCGGCGTGAGTCGGTTTTGCTCGAACTTCTGGGGATTTCGAAAGATTGGCGGATGCATCAGGTATCTGAGGGCCAACGGAGGCGGGTTCAGCTGTTTCTGGGACTTCGCCGTCCCGCGAAAGTCCTTCTGCTCGACGAGGTGACGGCTCATCTTGACGTCAATACGCGATCAGATTTGCTTGAATGGCTTCGGCGAGAGTCACGCGACCATCAAGTCACGATCCTGTATGCGACGCATATTTTTGATGGCTTGGACGCGCGCGCTGGGCGCGAGCTTTGGCCTACGCAGCTCGTCTGGCTCGGCTTCGAAGGTGCGCACCGGTCCGTTTCCGAAAGTGAACTCGCGCAGCAGGCATCGTCAGCCGGCTCGCTCGGCGTGCTTTGTGAGAACTGGATAAGAGGTGCAGGCTAGAGCAATAGAGTCTTCGAGTTGCATTCGTGAGGTTCGTTGCTTGCAACTGTGGTTCTCATGAAGCTCTTTCTACTTACGGTTTCATTTTTATGCGCTGCTGCGGTCTTTGCTGAAGAAACCCCTTCGCAATCGCCGCCAGCGGGTGAGGATACCTCGTCGCAGCACGAGCAAGCGATGATGAAGCAAGGGCCCTGCTCTTCGGATTTAAAACAGTACTGTAAGGATGTCACGCCTGGGCAAGGCAGAATCGCAGCCTGCTTAAAAGCGAATGGCGACAAGCTGTCAGGCGGCTGCCGGCTTCATCTCGAGGCGATGAAAGGCTCGGCTCAGGCAGCGCGCCGTTAACGGGCGTCGAGCGAGATTAACTCATCGATTAAGATGCGAGCGTCAATTCCACCACGGGACGATCGCCGCCGATTTCGACGATAGAGCTGGAAGCCTCGGGGGTGTCCGTCGCTCCGGACGCGTTCCAATTTTTATTGAATTGCAGTCGGATGCGCTCCTTGCTTTTTACGGTTAATCGGATGTGGCGATCGTTCTCGAGGCGTTCGACTTTCAACTCGATCCACGTGTTGTCGTAAAGTAGATGTTTCAGCTCCGTCTGGCCTTCCGGATTGAAGGTGGGACTGAATTCAAGGTAGCCCTTCCCGAGTTTGTCGAGTTCTTCCCGTACCGGAGCCAGGTCGGTTCTTTTTAAAAATTTTTCAAACCCCTGGAATGAAGGCTTTGGTTTTGCGACATATTCCACGACCGGTCTCAAGACAGGGTTGGCCTTGATCTGGTGATAGTTGAATTGCGGGTCCGTCAAGAGTGTCCAGATCCAGCGGTTTATGTCCTTTTTCGGACCGGCATAAGCCGGTATGGCATCCAGACCGACAATGTAGCGCAGGCTTTCGAGCGGAGTCGCCGATCCCCACCCGGCGAAGTTTTTCCGGGTTTCGTGATAGGAGCCGTCGTCGCGAATTTTTCTGCCGAAAGTCGGGGCGAACTTGTCGTCGACCTTTTTGAGCCCGTAGAACTCAAAAACAGTTCCTCGCCGCTTCATTTCAGCCGCCTCCGAGTCGGAACTCTTGCCGTAAATGAGCTGCTGGGGACTTTCTCCGTTTTGATAAGCTTTCGAAACAGTCGTGTAAGTCGCGAGAATTTTTTGTGACAGTTCGGACGCTTCCTTTCGCAAGCCATTCTCGAACAGGGAGTCACCGAAGAAGACGAAATCAGGAGGCCAGCCGCCGCCGCGCCAGTAATCCCCGCTGGGATCGTAATGTCGGTTGTCGATCGAGGTGCTTGGCGGGAAAAACGGACTTCCGAAACGCTTCGGGTTTCTGAGATTTTCGTTGATCATCCGGTCGAGCTTCGTTCGATCCGGAACGTGGGCCATCGCAGGCCAAAAGCCCGTGGCTGAAAGACTGGTGTCGCGCTTCCAGTTTCCCTGTTCGGAGGGGATCAGGTCAACATAAAGAGCCAAGTCGTCGCTCCAGTAACGCTCGTTCAGGGTGGTTTTGATTCCATCCGCGCTTTTCGCGAGCTGCTCGGCGGCCTTCCAGTTCCCCAGCATCAGATGAAACTCACGTTCCTGATCGAGCATCATTTTGTAGTAGCTCATCAGGTCGACGCCAAGGCCGCCATTGTCCAGCGCGCGTACTGCGTTGTCCCTGCCGCTCCCCAGATTGGTCCAGCGAAAACCGAGGGTTTTCCCGTTCTCGTCGCAGACGGAATGGTTCTTCAGAAACCAGGCCCGCTGCTGCTGGAGTGAGAGGATCATTTCAGGGAGGGTGGTGCTCGCCTTTTTAGGGTCCCAGCGCACGACCTGCCGTTCGGACCATCCGGCCAGTGGGGGGTTGTAATACTCTCGATTCGGAGTGGTTTCGCCAAGCTTGATGTTCATCGGCCGTTGGTAAGCCGAGAGGTTTGCCCTGAGTTCGCGGGGCTGCGCTCCTGTTTTGGTTTTGAGTTGAACTTCGCGTTTGAACTGGCGCATTTTTTCAGGGAGCCAGGAATCAAAGAATCGGAGATATCGCTTTACGAACTCAGAGTCCCAGTCGAAAAAATGCCAGCTGAACGCGGCTCCTCCCGTGATGTAGATTTCGTCGAGATTCGCCGGGATCTCTTTTTTGCTGATCGTGTCGAGTACGCGGATGCTCGTCGGGACGGCATCCGGTCCGAAGCTGAGGGAAAGCTTGAGTGCCGAGCCGTGCTCGGCGAATGCCTTTTTCAGGCTCGGGCTCGCCTTGTTGGTCAGGGTCCAGTTGATGTTTTCGCGCTGAAGCTGTGCCGAAAGGCGCACGAGGCCGGGGTCGATTCCGCTTTTTCTGACGAAATCATCCGGAAGAAACAATTCAGGGACGGGGTAAGCCGCGTAATCCTCCTTGGCCACGACTGGATATTTCAAACTTTCGAAGAGGCGGGCCTCGGTAACATGAATTTCTTTATGCTTCCGTTTGAAAACAACCCGAAAATCCGTTTGTCGGTTCGAGGGACCGCCTGAAATGGTCAGCCTGTCGCGATCCATTGGTACTGGGATCATCCGCTCACCACCATCCACTTCGATGAGAATCTCGTCGGGAGTGAGTCCACGTCTTTTTAATTCCGAAATCAGCATGTTTTTCGTTCGCGTCAGATCGATCGAGATTTCGCCGGATTCAGCGTCTCGTGTGCCGTCGGGTACGAGTTGGTGAAGTGTCTCTTCGATTGGGGTCCTTTGAACCCGCTTGACCGTGGCTGCTGATCGCGGGCAGAGCGCACCCGTCGGGGGAGCTGAGTGAACGGGTAAGGTCAAAAAAACAAAGGTGGGTAGCAGGAAACGCAGAGGCCGCATGGTTATCTCCCTAAATTAGGTAACAAATAATTCGCGATGAATGACGTTCCGCGAGAGTGGAACGTCATTCATCATGAACGAATTAGGGAAAAATTCCAAGTCGCGTGAGCTTAGACTCCGATAACGTCACCTTCACAGTTGAAGCCTTCGCAGGGTGGCTGCACAGACGGCAGCGGGCTCGGTTCAGGCGAGGGCTGTACCGTGGGCAGCGGGCTCGGTTCAGGCGAGGGCTGCACTGTGGGCTCCGGATTCGGTTCGGGCGAGGGCTGCACCGTGGGCTCCGGATTCGGTTCGGGCGGCGTGGGCGGCGCACTCGGCTCGGGCGAGGGCACGACCGTCGGAGATGGTGTGGGAGTCGGGAAGCAGAACGGTGCTTTTTCGGTTACCAGGCCCGCTCCTCGCAAATTGATTTCCCTTCCGATCAGGGCTCCCGTCAGTTTCGAGGCTCCGGCGAGAAAAATCGGTCGGTCGAGCGCGACTATGGTTCCCGCGATCGAAACGGCGCCAGAAATCCGAACCGGCTTTCCGGATCCGATCACGTTGAAGATGATTTGGCTGGGCTGAATGCCGCGTAAACGGAAACGATGGGCTCCGGAAATCGAGAACTCGCCGTGAATGTTGATGATGAACACATCAGCGGGGCCGCCAGAAAAGGTCAATGACCCTGCTCCAGAAATATTCAGGTCGTCTTTCAAAAGAATCACGTTCTGCCCGCCCCGGCCAACGAAGGTGTGATTCCGCGACAGTCTTTGGACCACTTCGGTGGGTGAGGCGCTCGAGGCGTAATTTGCAAGAGCCAGAACGGATTTTTCTAATTCTCCCAAATTCCCAGTGCTTCGGCGGCCGATCGAGCAGGCCTCATGCTGAGAAAAGGATGCGCCGGTGTCCATGAGAAGCTCGTCAATTTGAACGGCGCCGGCTACCTTCAGTTTCGCAGAATCAAAGAGAACGACCTTCCCTCGAACTTTGCAGGAACCCGCCAGGCTGGCACTGCCATGCGAAAGCACAAACAGTCCCGCATCTTTTCGCAGACAGAAATCATCTTGAAGCAGGGGGGCTTCGGCGCTGGTGCCTGGCTCCGTCAGATTTGCGGACGAGTGGCTCTTGAATTGCTGAAGTGCAGTCCGCGTGTCATGCACGGTACCTCGAACGAATTCTTTTGATGCTCTGTTCAGGTCATAGCAGCCGGAAAACACCAGTAGGAGTAGCGGTAAAATAATTTGAATTTTTCCAACCATAAGTCCCCCCCAAATGAAACTCTTCCCCAAAGGGAACCCCCTGAGCTTCGCAATAGATCCAGTAGCTTTAGTTTATCGTCTATGGCGCAATGCGTCAATCTGGTATAAGTCTAGTGATTTCGCCAGTTTGTCGGCAAGTTCAAATTATGAAAGACCACACTTCGGCTCTTAACGGCTGAGCTTCAGGCCTTTCGTGGCGGCGAGCTCAGTCCCAAAAAATGCGGGGGGAAGTCAAGCCAGAGCTGGACCCATTCATCATCCGTCAGCAGCCCGCTCACCGAGACTCCGACCAGGCGAACAGGCCTGATCGCGGCTTCGGTTTTCTCCTGAAGCAGGCGGATGGCGATTCCCGCAATGGTCGGAGCGTCATCCGTGTGTAGCGGAATCGTGTGACTCCGGGTGATCGAGGTGAAATCGGCGTACTTCAGCTTCAGGGTGATCGTCTTTCCCGGGCGCCCCATTTCCTTGAGTTCCGCCGCGACACCGCGCGCGAGCTCCTCGACTAACTCGGAGAGCTCTTCAAGGTTGGTCGTGTCGCGGTCGAGGGTTGTCTCGCTTCCGCAGCTCTTTGATTCTGATTCGACTTCCACCTCGCGTGGATCCTCGCCGTGGGCAAGTCCGAACAGAAAGCTCGCAAAGCTGCCGAGCGCCGCTTCGAGCTCCGCGACTGAAGAGGCGCGGATATCGGCAGTCGTGAAGATTCCCATTGAGTGAAGCTTTTCGGCGGTCACCGGGCCCACACCCCAGAGTCTCTCGACAGGAAGTTTCGCGACGAAGTCGGCGACTCTTTGCGGCGGTACGACGACGAGTCCGTCGGGTTTTCTGAGGTCGCTGGCCACCTTTGCGATGAATTTGTTCGGGCCAACCCCTGCCGAAGCCGTCAGATGGAGTTCATCCCGGATTCGCTTTTTGATGTGCTCAGCGAGCTTGCGTGCGAGCGGTTCACCGAGAAGGTTTTCGGTGACATCGAGGTAGGCCTCATCGAGCGAAAGCGGTTCAACCAGGGGTGTGACGGAATAGAATATCTCCCGGATCTGATGGCTTACCTCAACGTATCGACCGATTCGCGGTTCGATGAAGATAGCTTCGGGGCAGAGTCGATAAGCCTTCGCACAGCTCATGGCGGAATGGATCCCGTACCGCCGTGCTTCGTAGGAAGCGGCTGAAACGACACTTCGGCTTTTTGGGTCGCCTCCGACGACCACCGGACGGCCTTTTAATTCCGGGTGGTCTCGTACCTCGACAGAGGCAAAAAAAGCATCCATGTCGACATGAATGATTTTACGGGTCATTCAGCCTGAATTCCCCATAGCGCGCCAACCCGAGCGCATTCACGCGAAAATTCCGCACGCGCTTCGAAACTGCATGGTGCTGGACGTAGTGAAAAATCGGGATAACGATTGCCTCTTCTTCGGTCAGAATTTTTTGAGCCCGGATGATTTTCGCCTCGCGGGCTTTGCCGGGCGGCATCCGCTCGATTTCAGAAACGAGTCGATCGTATTTCTTGTGTTTCCAGCCGGTGTAGTTGTTCGGATCCGTGCTCGTGAAAGCCAAAAGATGTGTCAGCGGGTCCATGAAGGGGGCCTGAAACCCGAAACGAAAAAGCGGGGGAGCATCGGTCTGAAGCATCTTGATATAGCTTTTCCAGTCGAGTTTCTGCAGCGAGAGCCGCAGACGGAAAGCATGGACCAGGTCCTGTTGAACCTTCTCCATGATCATGGTGTTGCGGTTGCTCGTGTCGAAAGAGGCCGCAATAACCTGCCTGATGGGTGAATCACGTTGGCGTTTGGCCGCCCAGACGATCGCGTCATCAAAAACCTTCGATTCTTGCTGATAGGGCGAAAAGCCCTCCAGACCCTTCGGAATCCAACTCGACGCCGGCAAGTCCCCCGTGTCGAGCGCTTGAACGATCTGGTCGCGTTCAATCGCGCTCGCGACGGCGCGCCGCCATTCACGGATGTTGAAGGGTGTTTTTCTGACATTAAACGAAAGGAAATACGTCGCGTAGAACGGGTCCGTATGGAGCGTCTGCATTTCCCTGAGTCGCTTCAGGTCAATCGAGTGAACCTTGGTGAGAATATCGATTTTGCCCTTTTCGAAGAGATTCATCGCGGTGGACTCGTCCGAAATCACGATGAGCTCGATGGTACGAATGCCATCGTTCCCGCCATGGTAGTACGGGTTCTGTTCGAGGATGAGCTTCTGGTCGGGAAGGTGCTTCGCGATTCGATACGCGCCCGTGCTGGGCGCGGTTTCAGGCCAGTCGTTCTCCTCATGGACTGCGTTCGTTCCCTTTTTCAGAATGTCCTCTCGAATCGGCAAAGCGACCGGAAGGCTGAGGGCCTGAATCAGGGTGGGCGCGGGGTATTCAGTCTCAATCACAAGCCGGCCGTTCCGTTCCTCGATGCCAAGTTGTTCGGCCGGGATTTGTCCCTCGTGAAAAGCGCGGGCCCCGCGAATCGAAAAGAGCGTTGAGGCAAGCTTCGATCGGGAGCGTGGCCCGAGAGATCGGCGGAGTCCGAAAATAAAATCCTGGATGGTAACTGGTTTTCCGTCAGACCATCTTGCCGTTGATCTCAACTTGAATTCGTAACGTTTTCCGTCGGGACTGAGTTGGTAGGATTCGGCGAGCAAGGGGATGAGCTGTCCCGCTCCGTCGTACCCGACGAGCCCGTCCATCAAATTTCCGAGAATTCTTAATGCGGCGCCGTCTTCGGCCATTGCCGGATCGAGCGACACCGGTTCAGTCGCGATCTGTACGGTCAGCCTTGCCTTTCGCGCGTCCGAGACATCGGCGGTTCGCGAGCATTGGAGTGAAAGAGCCGCCTGCGTGAGAATGAGCGTGGTGAGAATCGGCGGGAAGAATTTCATGATAGGGTAAACTAGCAAACCCTCTTCGGTCATGCTACCCAGAAGCTGAGATGGATTCGTTAACTCATTTTTTCACGGATTTCCTGTCCTCGAGCCTCGGAGCCAGAGGCGAGCTCGGCTCGATCTTGCAGGTATTTGGTGCTTTGGCGGTCGCTTACTTCGGAGGCGTTCTTTCGAGTTTGACTCCCTGCGTGTACCCCATGATCCCGATTACCGTCAGTGTCGTGGGTGGAATCGGCGAAACGAAGCGTTCCTGGCGGGAAGTCTGGATTCGCGGTGTTCTTTACGTTTTCGGAATGACGGTGGTCTATTCTTTTCTGGGAGTCGCGGCAGGCCTCACGGGCCGGGTATTCGGGTCTCTCACGAATAGCGCGGGCTGGTATATTTCACTCGGGGTCATCATGACGGTCGCCGGTCTCATGATGATGGATGTGATCACCTTTGATCCGCTCGTATTCTGGCACGGTTTGAAATCAAGGATTCGGAATTTCTGGAAACGGACCGGGCGGCACCCGAGGTGCCAGTCCGCTGCCGGTGCCCGACGCGAAATGACGCTGTCCGGTGTCTTCGCCTTGGGAGCGTCTTCGGGGTTCATAGCCGCGCCATGCACGACACCGGTTTTGACGGTGATCCTCGCTTACATCGCAAAAACACAATCCGTCGTTTTTGGGTTTGCTCTGATGTTCGCTTTTTCGGTGGGGCTTGGTACTATTCTCCTGATCGTCGCGGCTTTTGCGGGCGCGCTTCGGCTCCTGCCTCGGTCAGGAACTTGGATGAAAGCGGTTAAAACCGCGAGCGGCTTGATTCTTTTGGTTTTTGCTGAATACCTGCTTTATCGGGCGGGAACGTTGGGCGGGTGAATACGTCCCCCGCGGGCGTGACCCGATTGCGAGGAGATTGAGAATGAGAAAAGTTCCCCTGCGGTTATCCCTGATTTCGATCCTGTCCCTGATGGGGTTTGGCTTTGCTGTTTCGCTTACACAGCATTTTTACGGCCTTCGCAATGGGACCGCTGGCTTCAAGTCTTACTGCAATCTCGGAGGTTCCATCAATTGCGATGTCGTCTCCTTGAGCACTTATTCCGAGTTGATCGCCGGTCTTCCGCTCTCGAGCTTCGCGGCGGGTTGGTTCATCGCGCTTTTTCTGATTACCCTGGTCGCGAGAAACCCGTTCTGGCGAAGGGACGCGCTTCGGATTGTCTGGGGCATGACGGCCTTTTCGGTAGCCTGGGGGCTTGCTTACTTCGCGCTGATGGCAGCCGTCATCAAGGCTTACTGTCTGTCCTGCATGGCCATTGATGTCATCAGCATCACTGCTTTCGTGCTGGCGACGTCGCTTAAGCCCGAGGGGTTCGCCGTTCACAAGCCTGATGTCTCGAAATGGAAACGGCTTTTCGGCGTGATCGCAACGTGTATGATCGTGGCGGTTCTCGGGCTTAGGGCGTTCGAAGCCGAAAAGATGAGCCGTGCGACGACGGAGGCGTTGATTAACGCCGTTTTTGAGAACCCACCGGTTTCGGTGAGCGTGAGCGATGACCTTCCTTCGTTCGGGCCGAAAGATGCGCCGATCACGATCGTTGAATTCAGTGACTTTCAGTGTCCGTTTTGCCGGCTCGCGGCGATGACCTTGAACACCGTGGTCAGCCGTTATCCCGACAAGATCAGGGTCGTGTTCCGAAATTTTCCGCTTTATTCGGCCTGCAACGGCGTTTCAGCCGCGGACATCCATCCTTTCGCCTGTGAAGCGGCACACGCGGTGGTTTGTGCCAATCAACAGAACAAATTCCAAGACCTTTATGAGGTCATGTTCGAAAAGCAAGCGGATCTGAAAACCGGCCGCACGGCGGAATGGGCAGGCCTCGTCGGAGTGGACACGTCGAAATTCAAGGATTGCATGGAAACGCCGGCGACACAGCTCGCGGTCGCCAAAGATACGGTGGATGGAGGTTCGCTCGGGGTTCGATCGACTCCGACTTTCTTCGTCAACGGATATAAGGTTGAGGGGGCGTTCCCCTATGACATTTGGGTCGAAGTGATCGAACGACTGCTGAAGAATGAAGCTCGTCGATAGTCATTGTCACCTGAATCACAATTACGCGCCCAAGACTGGCGATGACCTGGTCAGGGAGGCGACGCTCGCGGGCGTTGATACTCTGGTTACGGTCGGAACCGAGATCAGCGCGATAGAACAGGTGGCAGGACTTTCGGAGCGGTATCCTGGTGTTTACCACGCGGTCGGGGTTCACCCGCACGAGGCGGCCGGGATGAAGGACGAAGACTGCGCGATTCTTGAGCGCGCGGCTCGCCATCCGAAGTGTCGCGCGATAGGCGAAATCGGCCTCGATTACCACTATGATTTTTCACCCCGTGAGGCGCAGCGGGCGCGCTTCGCGGAACAGCTCGAGCTGGCGCTTCGGGTTGAGCTTCCCGTGATCGTTCACAGCCGCGAGGCGGAACAAGATCTGGTTGCCGCCCTGACTCCTTACGCGCGCAAAGTTCCTTCGAGCCGGATTCCCGGCGTGATCCATTGTTTCACCGGAACCCGCGACTTCGGGGAGGCCTGCCTTGCTCTCGGATTTTTCATCTCCTTTTCGGGCGTGATCACGTTCAAGAATTCGGATGACCTCAGAACCTGCGCGCGCGCGTTCCCGTTGGATCGTCTGATGGTCGAGACGGATGCGCCTTATCTGGCTCCTATTCCATTCCGCGGTAAAAAATGTGAGCCGAGCATGGTTGCCCTCACGGCCCAGAAGCTCGCCGAAATCCGCGGTCTCCCGGTTGAGGAGATCGCGCGGGTCACGACGGAGAATGCGAAGAGGTTCTTCGGGCTATTCCTGCCGTAGCCACTCGGGCTTATAGAAAAATCTCTCGTATTGGCGGCTCAGGCCGGTCCAATTTCCCGGTGTCTGATCCTGCTCAATGAACGTGCGGATCGCGTTCATCTTCGAATCAAGATCGTCCACCATGTGGATGACGAGGGCTTCGAGAAGCTTTGGCCGCTTTGGCGAACCGAAATCCAGCTGCCCGTGATGGGAGAGGATAATGTGCTTGAGGAGAAGCTTCGTTTCTTCGGGAAAAGCTCCGGGCAGCCGGCCGGGCTGGCTTTCGAGCTCACGGATTTTTCGATCGAGGAGTTCGACTCCCATCACGAGATGGCCGATCAACTTGCCTTCTGTCGTGTAGTCGGTGACCCGGTCGTAGGAAAGTTCGAGGAGCTTTCCGATGTCATGGAAAAAGCCGCCGAGCAGCAGCAAGTCGCGGTTCAGGCTTCTCCCGTAGTGGCCGGCCAGGAAGTCGAGAATTCCGGTGATCGAAACGACGTGTTCGAGAAGCCCGGTCCGGTACGCGTGATGGACCGTCTTCGCGGCGGGAGCGCGTTTGTAACGATCAATGATCTCCTGATCGTCCTTAAAAACGGATTCGGCGAGCGCCTTGCAAAACGGATCTTTGATGGTCGAAACAAAACCCATAAGCTTCGCATAAAGCTCGTCGGGGTTGACAGGACTTTCCGAAATGTAATCCTTCGGCTCGATCTCGTCCTCGCGGAGGATCTGCATTTTCGCGACCACGATCTGCCGACGGCCCTGGTAAGTCTGGCAGCGTCCCTCGACCGCGACATAGGCACCGCGCACGGCTTGGCCCATATGCTGATTGACATCATCCCAGAGGCGCCCCTCGAGTTCGCCAGTTCGGTCCATGAAGACGATGTTCATGTACGGCTTGCCCGTTTTTCCGACCGCGACCGCGCTGAATTTGATCAAAAACGGTGACGATATCGGGTCCTTGTCTTTCAGTTCTTTTAGGTCCTTGATGAACTGCGTCTTCTGGGGCATTTGCCTCACCTTTCCACGGTGGTTTTGGCTTCCGTATCACGCTGCAATGCTTGATTCAAATGGGCTTTTGGCCTACATCCAAGGAATGCTCAATTTTTTCACGCCGTCCGCGTCACTTCGATGGAGTTGGGTGACGATGATCGGCCCGGATGCTCAGGATTTTCTGCATCGGCTGACTTCGGCCAATGTTCGGTCCCTTGTGGCCGGACGCGGTATAAAGGCGTGCTTTCTAACAGGCCAGGGCAAGGTTCGCGGCTGCTTCAGGCTTTGGCACTTCGGGTCTGAATCGGGCGGAGAGTACGCGCTCGAATTTGAAGCCGGCACGAATGATGCCGTAAAACGCGGCGTTTTTGACTTCATTGATCAATACACGTTTAACGAGAATTTCACAGTCCTCGACGTTTCCGGAACGCGCGAATTCGAGAGTCGATGGTTGTTCGCGAACGAGGACGATACTTCGAGAAAGAAGCTCCTCGAAGTGCTCGGCATCAGTTCTTTCGAATCCGGTGAAACGCTTGCGCTCGATGAGGAGATCCGGATCTGTCACCATGGTCTGAGGGACTTCGGCCGCACGTGGATTTCTGCTTGGGGCCGGCCCGCGAGAATCCAGCAATGGATTGAACAGAAAATCGGGCCTCACGCTGCTGAAATTGACTTGAACACGACCGAGTTGTGGCGCGTGCTTTCACTTTCTCCGCGAGCCGGTGTCGAGATCACTCAAGAAACCAACCCGCTCGAGCTGGGTCTCGCGGAGGCGGTTTCAAGGGACAAGGGCTGTTATCCGGGGCAGGAGGTGTTGGAACGGATTGTTTCTTCCGGATCCCCCGCCCGGCGCCTGGCCATGCTCGAAGGCGAGGGGGGCTTGCCTGAACCCGGTGACGTCATCCTGAGTGACCCCGGGCCCGAGGCGGCTTCGACCGAAATCGGTGAGTTCACGACGGTGGTGAAAATTCCGGAACTCCCGGGATTCGTCGCTCTCGGGCTGGTGAGAAAAATCTACGCAAAACAGGGATTTCAGGTTCGCTTTGGTTCATCATTGACGCCCGCTGTAATCACGAGGATAGCGCCTTATGCATAAAACTTTCCGCCGGCTGAGTTCGGTTCTGCTCGTTTTATCGGTCTTGTTGACGGGCGGAAGCGCCAAGGCGCAGCTGGGTGAGTTGCTGGGGCTTTCACCTTTCTGGAAGTGGCGAACGATCGAGAGCACGCATTTCAGAGTTACCTTTCCGGAAGAATTGGAAGCGGTCGCACAAAAGACGACCGGGTATTTCGAGGAAGCGCATCAGTTCCTTTCGAAAAGTCTTTTTTGGCAGCCAGGCACCAAGGTTCAGGTGGTCGTTATCGACAATGCCGACATGGCGAACGGACTTACCTCGCCGGTTTTGAGATTCGGAATCGCGTTGATGGTGACTCCTCCCGACAACTGGTTCAGTACCGCGTACTACGATGACTGGCTCAGGCTGCTGGTGATTCATGAGTACACGCACTACCTGAATATGGATGCCACCTCGAGTTTTTGGAGCCCCTTGCGATACGTGTTCGGGGACGTCCTTCTCCCGAACGCGATCTGGCCGACGTGGATGATCGAGGGCCTCGCTGTGTACATGGAAACGCGCTTCACCCGTTCCGGGCGCGGTCGCAGTCCCTATTACGACATGATGTTGCGCGCGGCCGTGGAATCGGAAGATCTGAACACTGATCGTTTTATCACTCTCGACAAGGTGAATGGCCCGAATCCGTACTATCCGGGGGGCGAGACGCCCTACTTTTTCGGATACCAGCTCATGAATCAGGTCGCGCGCGAGCGGCTGAACGGTATCAGCTTTGACGGACTTTCGGTCGTGAATACGCCAGACGAGCTGTTGGGGCTTATTTCGGAACGTTCGAGCCGGAGGGTTCCGTTTTTAATCAATGGCAATATCAGCAATATCACCGGGAAGTCCTGGTACACGCTCTGGGAAGAGTGGGTTGCCGGCACTCGCGTTCGTAGCCTCGGGCAACTGAAGAAGATCAAATCACAACCGTTGTCGGCCGTGGCTCGCCTGACGGGCGACGGTTATCAGACTCTGGGCTCGGCGGTTTCTCCGGATGGCAACTGGATCGCTTATACCCAGGACTCGCTCGATCGCCGCATGGGCCTTCATCTTCGTCATCTCAAGACCGGACAGACGCGAAGGCTGGCGGACAAGATGCTCGGCGCTTCGCTTGCCTTCACGCCCGATTCAAAATCGATTGTGTTCAGCGCGATTCGCACTCGGAATACCTATTACAAAGAGAGCGATCTGGCGGTTTACGATCTGCCGAGCGACTCCATTGATTGGCTGAGTGAGGGAAAACGGTTGCGCGACCCGGATGTTTCCCGGGATGGAAGGTGGGTTGCCTTCACGATCACGGATCATGCGACGACCGGTGTCGGTATTGCGGCCTTGAATCGCGTGGAAGGGCGGCGGGAACGGGATCAGCTGACGTTGACTGATTTCAGGGTTCTGCATATGCCGCCGAAGTACGACCGGGCGTCGACTCCGAAATTTTCGAACGACGGGAAGTCGGTGATCTTTTCGCTTCATCGAAACGGCGTTGCAAGCGAGGATCTGGTCCGGGTGGAGCGTGAAACCGGGAAACTCTCGGTTTTGGTCGCGGACGGCAAGTTCAACCGGTTTCCCGCGATTAATCCAGACGGACGCATTTATTTCGTTTCCGATGCGAGCGGCGTTGATAACATTTATCGCTTCGAGGAAAGCACGAAAAAACCCCGCATCGTCACGAATGCGACCACCGGGCTGGCGTTCCCGGCCTGGGGTCCCGATGGAACTCTGTACGGCTCGGTTTTTTCGACTTCGGGATGGGATCTCGCGAAACTCGGTGAACTCGAGCGGGAGGTTTCGGTTCGGGATCTCGCGATCGAGCCGCCTCTCGCGCCGCAACCGGCGGAAATTTCGGCAGCCGCGTCCTCGACTTCCGTACCGCAGGGCGGCTTCGCGTCTGAAGAGTATTCGATTTTTCCAAGCATCTGGCCACGGCAGTGGTTCCCGTTTTTTGCTGTCGAACGGGAACGGCTTTATCTTGGCGGGCAGGTGCTCGGGTTCGATGCCGTTGACCGGCATCGGTATATTTTAGGCCTCGCGTACGACAGTCTGACGCGAAAGCCGGACCTCGTCGCTCTTTATTCGAATCGGAGCTTCGGTCCCACGCTGCAACTTCAGGTCGAGAGTACGACGACGGGGCTCTATTTGGTTTCGCCGTTTCTGGATTATACCCGGCGGTTTCGCGTCGCCGCTTCGATTTCGCATGCATTCCCGTTCACTTACTCTGTTTTTGTGCCGAGCCTCTCCTTTAGTGCCGATCGATCTTACGAGGTAATTTCCGGGTTTAGCCCTGAAGACATGATCTTTCATCGCAGCTACGTCCCGAATTTTACGCTGATGCTGAATTATTCGAACGCCGAGACTTCGCGTCTCGCCATTTCGGCCGAGGGCGGGAGAGCAAGTACGGCGGGTGTGCGGCTGTACCTTGATTCAGGAAATTCGATATGGAAAGGGCTGCTGATGGATCGGGAGCACTGGCGCGTTTCAGAACACTCGGTTCTGGTCCCGTCGCTCAAGGCTTCCTGGACTTCCCGGTCTGAATCGCACGATCCTTCCGCGCTGGTTGTGCTTCAGGGCCGCTTTGCGCGAGTGCTGAACAGTAATCCCGAGGATTCGCTCGATCAGCTCGCGATCCGGGGCTACCCGTTGCAGACTATTTTCGCCCGCGCCGCCGTGGTGAGCGCGCTGGACTACCGCTTTCCGATTTCGCGCATTTTCAGGGGATCGGGCACCAATCCTGCCTTTCTTGAGAATCTCCATGGGTTCACTTTCGTGGAGTCGAGCTATTTGCCGCAAACCACGCGCCACGGTGCCCGGGTTCTGCCTTCGGCTGGCGCCGGGATGACCCTGGGTACACGGCTTCTCGTACAGCTGCCGGTTGACTTCACCTTGGAATACGATCACGGCTTTCGCGAGGAAATGGGCGCGAAAAGCGAGATGTCCTTCAGGCTGGGTGCGAATCTTTCGCTTTAATGTTCCTTGCCGGAGGCTGCTTTCGCTGCGTCGTCTGCGGCGGCTTCCTTCGGGAAGAGCCGCCGGTATTCGAGATTGTGATGCTCTTTCAGGTAGTCCAGCGTCAGGTAGCCGGTGAACATGCTCTTGTCCATCGGGAAGACTTCGGGCGAAAGGTGCGATCCGTAGACATGCCAGACCACAAGAACACAAAACGCAAGCAGCGCTTCGTTGGAATGGGCGAGCCGTGCCGCGGGAATAATCTGACCCGGGAGAAATGACGTGATGAAGCCGGGATAGAGCAGGGCAAGGCCGGAGAAAACCATGACAAGTCCGCCCAGAACCATTCCGAGATATTCAAATTTCTGCCGGTAGTCGAACTTGGGATAACGGGGGTGCTCCTTGGTATACCCGAAATAGTACGACAACGTCGCGAAGACATCCCGGAAATCCTGACTCGTGGGCAGAAGCGTCAGCCGCATTTTCGAGCTGAGAATGCCGACCGCGATGATCGCGATATGAATGACAGCCTGAAGTGAAAAGATGATTCCGACGACTCGATGGAGGGTCCGGGCGCGATCAAGGCCGCCGAAAAACTGGAGGACGGAAGCTGCCCAGCTCGCCTCATAAAACTTCTGTGGAAATCCGGTCAGGACCAGGAGCGTGAAGCCCGCGATTACGAGCAGGTGTTCCACTCGCCGAAAGGGCGAGAAACGTTCGATCAGGATCGTTCCGTCGGGACGCCGGATGATTTTAGGTTGGGACATTCTCAGGTTCTCCTTAACGATGGCTGCGGAGGCGCCAAAGGTGCAGCAGGATATGCAGTACCAGGCCGACCATAATCAGCGGGATCAGAATGGTATAAGCCACCTTGATGGCCCAGACAAGGGGCGCGGTTTTGAGGCTCGGCGGATAATGCGAAAGCCACGCATCCGCGAACGCCGGCGTGACGCCGGCATGGCATTTCTGGCAGGATTTCACGACTTTCTCGCGGGCCATTTTGGGATCTCTGTCTTTGAAACTCTGGATATTGTGAACACCGTGGCAGTCATTGCAGGTGGCGATCGGCTTTTCCGGCCGTCCGGCACCGAGCGCGTACAGCCGATTGGAAGCACCGTGAAAGTCGTCCAGGTAAGTGACCAGGACGTCGGTATTCAGTCCGTACTTCTTCATTCTTTCTTCATTGCTGTGGCATTCCGCGCAGAGCTTGTAGGAATTCAGTCGGAACTCGGCTCCGCTTGGGCTCGGAATCGCATGGGCCCCGTGGCAATCCGTGCAGGCGGGGGCGTCGGGGTTGTTTTGGAGGAGCGCCTTGCCGTGTACCGAAAGTTTGAACTCGTTCGTGACGCTGCTGTGGCACGTCGCGCATTTTTCGTTGATTGAAAGGCGGGGGGTTCTCGGATTTTGAATCGCGTGAGCTCCATGACAGTCGACGCAAATCGGGGCTTCGCGAACACCCGCTTTAAGGATCTCGTAATGGGTGCTGTCCAGGGCACGCGTGTATTGGGCGTAATGGCAACGTTTGCAGGTGTTGCCGCGATCGAGGGTGTACTCCCGGGCATCCTGAAACTTCACTTTTCGATGGGGGTAACCCGAGATTTCCCGATGGCAATCGGTGCAGGCGAGTTTGCCTCCATGAACCGAAGAGAGCCAGGATTTCCGATCGACCTGGACGGACTTGCTCGTTTTATCGGCGAAAGTGATGCTTTCGCCTTTTTCGGCATGGCATTCGAGGCAGGCTTCCGTGGCCTCAGTGGCTGCCTTGGGTTGTTCCGCTCCGGCTTTTTCCAGGAAGGTGATGAAGGCACAACTCATGCCTGCGGCAAAACAAAGGATCTCGATTGTTCGGGGGATCGTGTACAGGTTGCGTGTCATAGGGATAGTTTTCTAATCAATTTTCATTTTTTTCGCGGCGTTCTTTCACTTCATCGCGAAGAGCGTTCATGTCTCGCGATTCCGTTTTGCCTTTTTTGAAGTAAGCAGCAGCCGGATCCCATCGCATCTGGATGAGGTGAGCTCGCTTCTGCGCGCTCGAATGTATGACGTTGTATGCGACGCGCGCGATCGCGGCGGTGGCCATCAGGATGACCATGACAGGGAACGCGAGCGCGAAAATTCCACCGATCACCGGAGCGGCCGCGATGATCAGTAATGTTGGAATCCGATAATAGTCCGCGCCAGACTTGCCGTCGAGCATCTCGCCATCAGCGCCGACAAACCTGACATCCAGCGCTTTGGGGGCCACATAGATTCCGTATTGCACCTGGTTTCCGGAGAGATAGATTTTCATAAGTACTCCTTTACTTCAGACTGGTACTCAGATTGTACTTGACTGAGTACTTGGGACCCGGGGTCTTTCTTCCTGACTTTAAGTTAGCATTTTGGCGTCTTCGCGGCATTCAGGAGAAGTCCCGAGTAGGCTAGGAAAATGTACCTAGTGACTCAGGACTAGACGACGGACCGGGTTATTTGCGAACATCAGTCCGATGTCAATCGCGGCAGACGCGTTCTTGATCATTGTTTTCGCGAATATTCTTCACGCGTGGGTGTGTCTGCTCTGGATCTCGGGTCTTTCGCGGTTTGCCGGGCCGCTATCCGCGTCCTTGCATCTCTATTTATTACGGCTCGCATTATTCCTGCC
>DATDSK010000262.1:0-3465 GCA_035291325.1 Bdellovibrionota bacterium
GAACCTGCTCCCAATGTCCGGTCATCCCGAGTTCGCCCGCGAAGTCATTCGCGGTACCGCCGGGATAGGCAAAGAGCGGCACTTGCCCATTCGCCATGCCCCGGAGCGCCTGATTCATCGTCCCATCGCCTCCGATCACGATCGCCGCTTCGTAAACTTCAGGATCGAGATCACGACAGACTCGTTGCAGGTGGTCGGGGGATTCCGGGCAGATGAATTCGAGTGGCCAGCCCCAGAGCGTGCGCTTCGCTTCCTGGATTGCCACGATGGCTCTGCCCCGCCCGGCTGTTCTGTTTGCGATGACCGCGATCTTTTTCATAGGGATCATTGATTTATCGGAGTTATGGCTGAAAACTCCATGTCTCATTCTAAAGAAAAAACCATAGCCGAGCCGAACGCTCGACCATTAGCACCGCTGAGTCACGCGTCTTGCAGCGTCAGTGGGGTTCAGTGGCTCTGAATCCAGGAAAGAATATCCGCGAGAACCCGTTCCTTGCCAATTTCATTGATCGGCTCATGAAAAAATTCCGGATAGCTTCTCAACCGCTTATCGGATTGCTTCAATACGTCAAAAAACGCGATCGCCTTTTCTTCCTCGACGATTCGATCCGCCATCGGGATCAGGAACTGAATCGGAACCCGAATGCCGTCCGTTCTGGAGAGCGTGTCATCAAACGCGGCGAGCAGTTCCATGAAAAAGCCCGGAGTCATTTTGTCATGATTCAGCGGGTCTTCCTTATAGAGTTTCACAACGGCAGGATCGCGTGACAACCCGTCAGCATCCAAATCCGTTGCAAGCGGCACCGCTTTCGCCAGCTTGGCGAGCAGGAAAACCGCCGCCTTCTTTGCGGCGGGAATTTGAGTTTTGATGCCGAGAAACGGAGCCGAGACCGTCGCTGAGCGGATCGGCAATTCGGAATTCAGGAACAGAGTGCGCAGCACAATATGCCCGCCCAGGCTGTGCCCAAGCACGTGGATCTCTGATTTGCCGAATTGTTCCTTCAGCCGCTCGTCGAGCCGCCGAATGATCGTGGCCCCGTCTTCGGAAAAGCTGTCAAAGCGATCGATGTGCCCGCGAGTTCCTTCGGAACGCCCGTGCCCTCTCAAATCAGGGCAGTAAACGGAATCAACCTGCTCCTTCAAAAAATGCGGCAAATGAGCGTAGCGCCCCCCGTATTCGCCCATTCCGTGAAAGACAACCAGCACACGTGGTCCTGAAACTGCGCGATGAAAGTTGATCGCGAAAAGCGAGGCCGTACCATTGCTCGCCTTTAAATGTTCGCCTTCGGCAACCCAATCCTGCGGCAACCCCGGAAAGCCTGATGGCTGCGGGATTTCCCTGCTCGATAAAAGAACCATGATGCAAGTTTAGCCTAAACGAAACAAATTTTCCGGCAAAAATCCAAGCGGACGTTCTGACGAGACTAGGCAAAAGCTGCTTATGGCCTGTCTCTCGGGCGATGTTACACTGGAGAAATGAGATTCAGGTCCGCGCTCAGAGCGTTCGCCTCCATCGGCGCGATGACGTTCGCCACCGCCGCGCATGCGGAGATTCTGGATCTTCCGACCTTTGACCTGAATCAGGTTCTGCCTCCGTCGGCCGTGAAGGAAATCATTAAGACCCTCGGGATCCTCACGAATCACCGTTCCTACCAGGGCGCGGCGCCCCTCGGAAATCCGGGACTCGATCTCGGAATAGAAGCCACTTTGGTCCACTTGCCGGAAGGATTCGCCCCGGCCCTTTCAGAAGCCGGAATGGGAGGCGCGGGGCTGACCAGCGGGTCCCTGCCGATGACAAAACTTCACTTTCACAAAGGGATGGGCAAGACCGTCGATTTCGGCGCTTCGGGTCTGTATTACAGCGGGAATTATATCTGGGGGGTCGACCTGAAATTCGTATTGGTCGAGCCAGAGGAGGGCCTGACCTGGGCCTTTCGATTCGGATACTCGGAAACGAAGCTGGACATGTCGCGGTTCGCGATCAGCGGAATTCCCATCAAGGTGGGCGGGGTCGAGATCGGACAAGGCAGTCTCAAACTCGCAACCCGAACCCTGACCCCGCAGCTTCTTGCTTCGAGGAGGCTCGAGTTTGCCGAGCCGTACTTCGGTATGGCTCTCGAGATGACCTCCGGACAGATTCAGATTCCGGTCTCGATGAACGTTCTTGAGGAAAAGCAGACCATGTCCTCGGCAGCCACGAGCGCGAGCGAGGTCTTTCTGTTCACGGGTGTTTCATTTCGCGTCCCCAACGCGGGCCTGCGGCTCTGTATCGAAGGCGGCTACGGAACCCTCGGAATGCACGCACTCGGAATGGTTGTGGGGCTGAGTTTTTAGATTCCCACGTGCCAGGCGAGCCGAATCAGCGTGAATTAAGCGGATTCACGATCAGTACTGAAGGAGAATTTCAACATCTCCGTCGGCGGGTGATCCGTAGACAAGCCCGAGCCCCAGTCCTCCGGGGAATTGAGCATCCTTCAAGATAAACGCTTGAAGAGGTCTGCCGGACCGGGCTTTAAAGACGATGGCCTCACAGGTGATTTCTTGATAACAGTTCACAACATCAAAGCCCTGTCCGGTGAGAACCGGTTGACGATACTGATCTTTGAGGTGATCGCAATCGATTTTCCAGTATTCATTCCGATCAATCGTGACCGTACATTTCTCATCGGAGCTCATGTATTGCTTGCCCGCGATATCACTGTTGGGAGTGAGCGCGAAAGCAGAAGATGAGAGCGCGAAAGTCATAAGTGCCACAAAAAACAGTTTCATAAACATTCCTTTCCAAAGCTGAAACAGGCGGTTCTCTCTTGAACTGTCCAGATTCAGCGGAATGCAAAATAGGCAAACTAGTGCAGCGCGTCAAGAGGTAAGTTTACATTCTGAAGCTCTAGGAAGACGCTCTCCTTCAGCCCAAAGGTCCTGGAACCTGTTGTACAGGCTTGTTTTATTTGGATTATTCTAAATCAAGAAAACTCACAGAAACGCCTACCCATTTCTGGACTAAATTCGTCAACCATAGGAAAATTGAAGTAATGCCAGCGGTACGTCTTGTTGAACGATTACAGCAACTCGCATTCTATTTGCTCGTCATGAGTTTCGGCGGCGTTTTGGGTTCGGGATGCTACAAAGAGGAGCCGGCATCAGGCGCCTTGGATTTTTCGACGGTCCCTGATCACGTCGCCATCCTCGAGATCCAGGAAGGCCTTGCGTTCAACTTCGGGTTAAAACCCGTCCTCTCTTCCACTCCCTTGACTCTCACCGTGATCAACACAGGTCCCTACCCCGCGTCCAGCATCCAAGGCGTTGCACCCACGGACCCGAATCCGTCGTTCACCTTCCTCGGCGGTGTCTTTCCGGGAACCGGCGGAACCTGTATCGAAACCCTCGCGCCGGGCGCGACCTGCACCATCGTCATTGCCTATGAGCCAAAATCCAACGGCTCGAAAACGGGCTTCATCAAAATGA
>DATDSK010000263.1:0-16102 GCA_035291325.1 Bdellovibrionota bacterium
TGCAACGGCCGCCCCTGACGGAGTATACCGAACCTCAGGATTTTGCCCCAATCGCCCCACCAAAATCACTTTATTGACTGACATGAGGCCACGATTACCGTCTGTGTACCGTGGCGTCAAGCTTTATGGCGACGCTTCGGTATCAGGGGATTCTGATTCGGTTTCAGGGACCACGGGAGCCGCCTTGCCGTCCTCCGCCTTTGCAACTGGCTTATTTTTTTCAGGAAACGGAATACCGTGTTCCTCAAACCGCTTTCTCCAATGTGATTCGACTTCACGCCGGGCCCGCTTCACGTCGACAAGATAGAGAAAAGGATCGAACCCACAGTAATGACAAAGTAAGGCCGCCCGAAATTGAAGGCGATACACCACTTCGAAAACCGCCCAGAGAGGGACAATGACGACGGCCCCCTTCCAGCCAAACCAGTTCCAACCCACAAGAATGAAAAACGCCGTTGCCGTCACGATCTGAAGCACGTGTTTACCGCCCGGCCGGGAATGCAGCGGGACCTTACGCGGAGACTTGCAAAGCGGGCAATAAAACGAGTAGCTCTTCGCCTTGTTTTCGCGCCAGATCGATTTGGGGGATACTTGGGAAATATCGTACCTTTTTTGAGGGTCCATCCATTGACCTCTTCATCTCAAGTGTAGCATAAGGAACGGTTACATGCAGAAACAACAACAGACAAAAATGATTACCTTTCCGGCCGCATGGACCTGGCTCATGGACGAAGCCGTGACGCAACTAGTCAAAGCCCATTACAGCCCACGAGAGAGCTGGAAAAATAAGCCCTTCGGCAAGGAGGACGCACGGTTTTTTTTCAAAGGCATTGAAGAACTTTCAGAACTTTTTACCGAAGAGCGCCCGAAAGGAATGCCGGCTTACTTTCAGCATCCAAAATTTCGTTCTGCCTATCTCCTGTATTTTTTGCCACTTCAGGCGGCCAAGTTCGTTTCCCTTTTTCAGATGCATGCTTCAGCCTTCGAGGCCGCCTGGGAGTACGCCAAAAAAACGGGCGTTCTCAGAATCGCTGACCTCGGATCCGGCCCCGGAACGGCCTCTATAGCGGCTCTCCTCGTGTTTTTGGAACGATCGACCCGTACAGGTGAAGAAGTACCGAAGATCGTTTTGGAATGGATTGATACGAATCGTAATTCACTCGACGACGGGCGAGTACTCGTTGAGCAGCTGGGCGAGAGTTTTTCACGTCTGAGAAATCGTATCGAATTAAGAACGCATGTGGCTCCCTGGTGGAAAGCCCCCGCCTTAATCGAAGGCAAGACCTCCCTCCTGCTCCTTGGACACGTTCTCAACGAGTCCAGCGGCCCTTCGCCTTTGCGCGAAGACAATCGCGCAAACTGGATCGACCTTTGGTCGGACCTTTTCAACATGGCCGAAGGGGGCGGAACGCTGATCGTGGATCTCGCTGCCCGGCGCACGTCTCAGCTGCTTTCCCGTTTCAGGAACGAATGGATCAGCTCGCGAATTTTAGAAAATGAACGTCGAATCTGGGGCCCCTGCCTCCACGCCAAAGCCTGTCCTCTGGCCGACGGCCGCGACTGGTGCCATTTCTCGGTTCCGACAGAAATCCCCGGAATTTGGTTCCGCGAATTTTCGAAAGGACTTGGATCGGAACGGCAGTGGCTTAAGTTCTCGTATCTCTGGATTGCCTCGAAGGACTTCCCGGCCCCTTCTCCGGACCCCCGCGCACGTCGCGTGATCAGCGATCCACTCGGAAAAGGTAAAACCGCCGACATACTGATTTGTGAACCTGAAAAGCCCGGTCGCATCAGAACCAACCCGCAAGGCTCCGCTCCGATTTATCGAGGTGAGATCATTCGCGTTCCAAAAAAGTGATCCGGCTGGCTCCCTTGCGGGAGCCAGCGGTCTATAGGTGGGCAAATGTGGAAAATGCTGACCAGTACCGAGCAAATTTTGATGACCCCTGCCGCCCCTCCACTCACGTTCTGCTGTGCTATCGCAACCAGGTGTCTTGTCAGCACGTTATTGCACCGGGCGTGCCATTTTTCCTCCTTCGCCCGAGAAGACGGTAATCACGTTCAGTGATTGGAGATTCCAAACTTTCGAGACAAACACCCCGAAACGCGCTCCAGGAGCGGCTTGCAAAGTCTACATACCCTCATCGGCAAACTGTGCCCAAAACGAACCACGACCTCAGGTGTGCGATTTTCTTTTAGAAAATTTTTTGAGCTTTTTTTCGGTTCTCAACGATTTTCCAGCTGAAACAAGCCAAGTTCATCGAAGTGATCGCAGAAAGTGCGCAAACCCCCGAAAACGCAACGTGACACTCATTGCAAAAAGCCAAAAACCAATGGTGACAAAGCGATCCAGTGTCACCCCCATCCCATGACCGAGTGAATTTATCAGAAGATCGTTAGGATTTCTGGAAGAGCGCGGCCCAGAAGCCGTCCCCATGAGGCTCATCCTGAGGGCAAAGAAACCACTCGTGAATGGGCTTACCCATATGAGCGGTTTCGATTGCCTCCGGCCCCTCTTCTTTCAAAACCGAACAAACGGAATATACGAGATATCCGCCTTCGCGCACACGTTCCCAGCCCGTATGCAGCAACTCGCGTTGAGACCGGATCAACGCGGCCAATTCCTTTTCCTGGCGCAGCCAACGAATGTCCGGATGACGACGAATAATGCCTGTCCCGCTGCAAGGCGCATCTACCCAGACCAGATCAAAAAGGTCTTTGGCCAACCCCGACGACGGGACAATACGAATTCCCGCGCCAACGCGCTGAACGGTGGTCGCGAGCAGTTCAATGCGCGGACCGTCGAGGTCGGATGCCGTGACGTCAAACCCCTTCCAGCTCATTCCAACTGATTTGCCCCCCGGAGCGGCGCAGAGATCCAACGCGGTTTTGGATGGTCCGATCAACTTCACTTCATCGGTGACGTCCTCGATCAAACGCTGACTCGAAACATCCTGGATAATGAATTCCCCTTCGCCGAAACCCAGCTTATCCTGAATCGCCCCGGACTGCTTCACTCGCCAGGCGCCCGCTACCGGGCCGGGCTCTCCCCATTCCGGAACCCAATCAGCGCGCTTAGCCCGCGCCCAGACCACCGGACGCTCCAGAGAAGCTAAAGCATAAGCCCTCGCCCACTCTGATCCATACTGATTCACCAGTCGCTTCCAGAGCCACTCAGGCATGCTGGCCCATTGCGCGGCATCGGCCAAAGAGGCATTCGTCGCTAACGGCAGATTTCGCCACTCAACGGCATGATCCGCGATTTTTCTCAACAGAGCATTAGCGAATCCCGCCGGCGCGGCGCCCTCTCTGCTTTTGATCTCGTTCACGGTTTCAGAAACAACCGCGCCGGGCGACGTGCGTTCCTGCGCAATGAGCTGGTAAGCGGCTATGAGCAAAACCTTGCGAAGCCAGCCCGAAGGTTTCTTTTTAAGGGAATTCGCGTCGATGACAAAATCGAGTCGGCCCTTCCATCGCAGAGTGCCTGAACAGACCTCCTGGAGCCAAGCACGCTGCTCCGAAGGCACTTCCCCCATCACCGCCGCAAGAGCCCGATCCAGTGGCTCCTTGTCGCTCAGAACGCGAGTCAGAACACGTACGGCAAGCGCGCGTGGGACCATTTAACGAGCGCCGCTCCAGAGCCAATAAATACCGGGTGAAACGCTCGAGGTCCTTTCCCCAACGTCTCCCCAAGGACGCAAAAGCTTATCGATCGCCCCCGTCAGCCTGCCAAGCGGCGAAGCAAAACTCTCGAGCGAAGCCTCGGAGTCCTCATCATGAGAATCACCGAAGAGGTAATCAAAGATTTTGCGTTTGTTGCGGTCCATGTGGACAACGCGAGGCTTACCCTCGATTTTGGCCATCTTCCCAGCTTCGTTGATCGCATCCTGAACAGTACCCAATTCATCCACCAGCTTCAGCGCTTTAGCCTGGCTACCCGACATGACGCGCCCATCGGCAATAGCATTGACCTGCACGGGGCTGAGCTTCCGTCCGGCTATGACAGCCTGTTTAAATTGCCCGAGGACATCCTCGATCATGGTCTGAAGAAGTTGTTTTTCTTCCGCGGTCAGCTCGCGATATTCCGCACCAGCTCCCTTAAACTTTCCCGTCTTCAGGGCATAACGGTGAATTTTCGCCCAGTCATAGAGCTTCCCGAGATCCAGAAATTCCATAATGACGCCAATTGAACCGGTAATGGTGCCGGGATTCGAGAACACCTTCTTCGCGCCGCATGAAATGTAAAACGCACCACTTGCGGCCACGGACCCCATCGAAACGACCAGCGGCTTCTTGAACTTTTTCACCGCCTCGTAGATTTCCTGGGAAGGCGCAACCGCGCCTCCGGGGGAGTTCAGGCGCAAGACCACGGCTTTGATCGACTTCTCTTCATCGGCGGCTTCAAGACGAGCCAACGTTTTCTTGGAATCGAGAATAACCCCATTGATCTCGATGACCGCGACCGTGCCGGATCCGAAGATAGCCGGACGCCCAGCACCTCCCCCAGGCGCTTTGTTCAGAAACAACACCCCCGAAACAATGAGAAAAAATGCGAAAAAAACTCCCGAAAGAATCAGCACCAGCGCCAAAGGGCTCAAAGAACGTTTCATATCGGGAATCATCCCTTATTCCTTGTTCAGAGACAAGTAGGGAGACAGATGCAGGAAAACCAAAAAAATAGCTCGTGACACCGGGACCGACGGTCGCGCGTTGTCACGAGCTATTCATATCGATGATGTTAGCCGTTTTCGTCTTCTTTGCCTTTGTTCAAAGCAGCCTTGAGCTTGTCGCCCAGGATGTCACCCATCGAGGTCTTCTTCGAACGCTCACCTACGTAGGCATCGTAGTTGGCACGTTCTTCAGTGCGCCCCAGCTGCTTGATCGAAAGGCCGATTCGACGTTCCTTCGGCTCAATCGAGAGAATCTCAGCCCGGACCTTGTCGCCAACCTTCAGCGCGTCCGAGGGCTTCTCAATTCGGTGGTCCGCGATCTCGCTGACGTAAACCAGGCCTTCGACGCCTTCTTCGATTTCAACGAAAGCTCCGAAATCGGTCAGTTTGGTCACGAGGCCATCAATCGCTTGTCCCTGACGATAGCGAGCCTTGATGTTATCCCAAGGATCTCTCTCGAGTTGCTTGACGCCGAGCGAGAATTTCTCGTTCGCCTTGTCAATTCCAAGCACGACGGCGCGGAGCTTGTCGCCTTTCTTGTACTTCTCTGAAGGATGAGCGAACTTCTTGGTCCACGCAATATCGCTGATATGAACAAGACCGTCGATTCCCATTCCGATATCAATAAAGACGCCGAAGTCGGTGACTGATTTGACTTCGCCTTCTTCGATGATTGTCCCGACCGGGAACTTAACTTCAAGTTCATCCCAGGGATTCTGCTGAAGCTGTTTCAGTCCGAGGCTGATCCGTTTATTTTTCGGATCGACTTCAAGAACTTTACATTCAACTTCGTCGCCGACGTTGATGAGCTTCGAAGGATGCTTCACGCGTTCTGTCCACGACATTTCGGAAACGTGAATGAGCCCTTCGATGCCGTCCTCGAGTTCCACGAAAGCGCCGTAGTCCTTAACGCTGACCACTTTACCTTTGACCTTCACGCCAACCGGGAACTTGTACTCGACATCGTCCCACGGATTCGGCGAGACCTGCTTCAACCCTAGCGAGACCCGCTCTTTTTCGCGATCGTACTTCAGGATTTTCACCTTGATCTCGTCGCCGACGGCGAAAAGTTCGCTCGGATGCTTGATCCGGCCCCAAGACATGTCGGTGATATGTAACAAACCGTCCATGCCGCCCAAGTCGATGAACGCGCCGTATTCAGTGATGTTCTTCACGGTACCACTGACGATCATTCCCTCTTGGAGGGTCGACAGTGTTTCAGCTCGTTGCAGCTCGCGCTCCTGTGCGACTACCGCACGGCGGGAGAGAACGATATTGCCGCGTTTTTTGTTGAACTTGATGATCTTGAATTTGAGCTTCTTGCCGAGGAACTTGTCCAAGTTCTTAACCGGCTTTGTATCAATCTGACTGCCGGGCAGGAACGCCTTTACACCGATATCAACGGACAATCCGCCCTTCACCTTCGCGATGACGGTACCCTCGACGAGCTGGTCCTTTTCACAGGCGTGGGAAATCTCATCCCAGGCTCTGATGATTTCAGCTTTGTCTTTCGAAAGCAGCATGAACCCGTTTTCGAGTTCCATCCGCTCGAGATAGACACTCACGACGTCCCCGACAGCTACGTGGGCGACTCCATGCGCATCTTTGAATTCCTGAATCGGGACCAGGCCTTCACATTTGTATCCAATATCGACAGTCGCATATTCAGAGCCGACTGCGACGACTGTTCCGTCAACGACTTCCCCTTCTTTGATTTCCTGCTGTCGTTGGGAAGCTTCGAAAAGCTCCGCGAAATTTTCTTCACTTTGATCCGGGGATTGAATGGACTCTTCGGTTCCCGAAAAAGACGAGAACTCATCCATCCAGCTCTGATTTTGAGGACGCGGCTGAGGTTTCTTGGTCATCTCAGCCTCGGTGGTTTGTTTCACTACCATAATAAATATAAAGGCCTTTCTTTACTCACAGACGGCGCTCAGTACCGCAAAGCAGCACAGGCGAACGCTCGCCCATCGGTCAGTAACCGCGAGTCAGTAAGATATAGAGAGATAACCCACCTTTGTCAAAGCGAAAACCCGCCTTTTAGCCGACGGATTCGGCATCCACATTGCAATTTTCGGCTGGTCGAACCGAGCCCGGCCTGAACCGGGAAAAGTAGGGGGCCCATTTCATGAAATCATCAACTTCTCGCAAACATGCACCCAAACAGAGCACCCGTCGTATGAGCCGGAGCAACGAACAACGTCTTAAAAGAAGGCCGAAAAAGCACAAGGTTCAAACGCAAATAATCACTCATTCCCTTCCGAAAGGGCAAGTCATTCCCAAAGCGGAGGCGCCCAGCCCAGCCCACCTCGAACTCTTTCAAAAAGAGGATTGCCGCAATAGCCACGCCGTTCGGACCGCCCTGACCGACCTGGGCCTCGATTATGTGGCGCATAGTGTCCCTGACGGCGACGTCCAAAAGCATGAACTCCTCGTCCAAACAGGGGGGAAAGACCAGATCCCGTTCCTGATCGATCATAAAACCGGAATGAAACTTTATGAAAGCGACGCGATCATAAACTACCTCGAACGAAGATACGGTAAACCGGTCAGGAACAGCGTTCTTCAGCAGAAACCATTGGGGAGCCGCATTTCCTGGGTCCTGCGCCGGCCGTTGGATCGGGCGCGCAAGTTGCGCCGCGAAGTCATGATCTCATGGCGCGATTCAGTCGAAACGCTGCGCGGCTCGACCCGTCTCCTGCAGAGCTCGTTCAGCACCAAAGTTCAGGGATTCCCTCTTCGCCGAAGGGCTCGTTCATAGAGTTCAAGAGTTTTCCGGACGCGAGTCACCCGGTCGTAATTTCGTAATACGTGACCTCTCGCCTTCTGTCCCATTCGTACTCGCTCCTCCGGATTATCGAGAAGGTAGCGCAATCTCCGTTGCAAATCGAAAGCATCGTCGGGACGAATGAGCAGGCCGAATTCCTCGTTCTCTCCGACAATTTCCTGAGCGCTTCCTCCCGAGGAAATCACGACAGGCCGTTCCATAGCCATGGCCTCGATGGCCACAAGCCCGAACGTTTCCTGTCTCGAAGGCATGACAAAGATATCCAAACCACTCATCACTTCGGGGACATTTTCCTGATAACCGGCGAATGTCACGTATTCTTCCATCCTGAACTGCGCGACCATCTCCTTCAGCGACTCCAGATGTGAATTGACGCTTCCAAGCGTTTCTTCACCTACGATCACGAATTTGAGTTTTTCGCCGCTTTTCAGCCCCTTCAACAAACCCGCGGCCGCTTTAATGAAAGTGGCCTGTCCTTTGGCCGGATCGATCCGTCCCACGACGCCGATTACGACTGTTTCAGGCCCGGCGCCCCAAAGAGCCCGCTGTGCCAAACCATTCACGGCTTGCGGATTAAACCGGTTGAAATCGAGGCCGAGATTCACGACTTTCACTCTGCGCTCGAGAATCGGATGCGTTTCAAGGACATTCTGGCGAAGTGTCTCACTCATCACGATCAACGCATCCAACCGGCTGTAGATCGCGCTGTGGAATGGGTTGTTCTTGTTATGTTGGTTCATCATGTGCCGGGTTGCGATGACCGCGACGTTCGGCTTGCTCCACACCCAGGGCACGATCGAACCCAAAATCGACGTCTGGTGGCAATGAACCAAATTGATCCCGTGCGCCAGCAAGCGACCCATTTCGGCCCTCATTTTAAAGTCGAAATAGTTTCGCGGACGAAACCCAAGAGGCAGGACTTTGACTTCTTTGCGATTGAGCAGATCTTCGTGAATCGGGCTGCCCTCAAGACAGAGTACGCTGACATCCAAACCGAGATCACCGATGTCGATCGCGTCGCTCGCAGAAACCTGTTCCAGTCCACCCCAGGAATGCGAAAGGCAAGTGACAAGAACGTGAAGGCGATCCTTCAAAACGTCGACAAGCACATTGGTGTCCGTTAAATTTCTAGGGCCGGAGTCCACGATTGATTTCCTTCCAAACGACGTCAGGATCAATTCCGCGAAGGCACGCGATCTTTTCGATTCCGCTTTTATAGCAGACATTGCGTTCGCATGGCCAGCAATCGACGATACTTACCGACATTTTCACCTTGCCGGGCCCGAGCGGGGCCGTGATTTTCGGCTCTCCGGCGCCCCAGACCACATGAACGGGACTGCCGCAAAGCACGGCGACGTGCGAAAGGCCGGAATCATTGGCGACCGTCATCTTGGCGTTACGAAAAATGCGCCAATATGAACTGACGGAACCTTTCCCCGTCATATCGAGCACGAATCGACGATTCCGACCTGTTTTGATCTCCGCAATCAACTCTTCGGCCAAGGCGGTTTCAGCCGCCCCCCCGACCAGAACCACGGCCCAGCCCGTTTCAGAAATGATCCGGTCAGCCAGCGCCGCGAATTTGTGAATGGGCCAGCGTCGGGACTCAGCCACCGAACCCGGAGCGAACACGACGTATCCTTGCCGCGCCTCTTGAGGCGGCGCGAGCGCCTCCGATTCAGGAAGCCACGCGTGCGCGGCATCGAATTCAGGAAGCACTCCCGGGATGCCTTCGTCGTCGAGCGGCAGAAGCGGTCTCTGTTCAGCGCATTCCTCGGTGGATTCGTCGAAATTTTCTGGCGCTTCGGGCGGCACTCCCCAAAACTCCTTTGCGGGAACCCGTCGAGCGAGATCATCGTCTGGACCAGCGGGGAGCAATTGAGCGTAGCTTTCGGTCCGGTGCATGCCGTCTTCACATCGAAGGGCCTCGTTCAGCAGGAAATTGCGGGCGTCCCCACGATAGCCCCGCCTCTTCAAACAACCCGCCCGGAAAAGAAACCAAGCCGATGAAAACGAATTCGGGAGTGAAATACCCAGATCCCAAGGGTTACCGGAAGCCAACTCTCTGGCTTGACGGGCTCCGGCTTCGATTGCCTGGATTCGGGCCGTCCAAGTACGATCTGACGGTTTTGGGAGCACAAGAACATCATCAACCAAATTCCTGAACTGAATGGATGCGACCCAAGGAGCGCAGGCCGCAACGATTCTCGAATTCGGAAACGTCTCCCTCAGGTAATGAAAAAAAGGATACGCCATCACCTGATCTCCGATCCAATTGGGCGCGCGTACCAGAATTTTGGTTTGAGCGGACTTCTTCATCGATAGCTGTACCCCATTTCAGGGCTCCGGCGGGGTTCCCGGCTCAATCTTTTTCAGAATGGCGATAATCGTACCGATCCGCACTTTAGCTTCGAGGCGGACGACAAACCTTCGGTCATCGTCCGTGAGCCAAATGAAGCTGTCACCCTGCTTTTTCAAGATCCCCTGAAATTTCATTTCGGGTCTGACGACGACCGTTTGAACCCGCCCGAGGGGGGTATCCATCATTTCTCGACGGACCACGGTCACGACGGCCTCCCAGAACTTACCTTCCGAAACAACGGGAATCGTGATTACGGCATCTTGCGGCAGCGGAACCGTCCTGAGATAAAACAAAGCCGACATCGTGTCCTGCGACCACTGCGGAATCGGCGCGAACTCTTTCGTCTCCGTGTAGCCGTGGTCTTTTCGGTTCCAGCGATTCCAGTAAAATGTCTGCTTTTTTTCGTTGTCGTAAAGCTCAAGCGAATCACGCGTCTGTTTGGTCTCATCGAGCACGATATGAAATCGATGCGAAAAAAGGCCTTCGTAATCGATGAAAGTCTCAACAACGTCATTCAAACGGTAAAAGAGGCTGAAAACCGGTGAACTGATCGCTGTCCCCCGGATGTGGTAGACTTTCCGATTGTCGATGGCTTTGAAAGGCAATACGTCCAACGTAAAATCGCCCCCCGACATTCCAAAATAAGTGATGTTGAAAACATGGCTTTCACCGAGCCAGAACGGCTCCTTCTCGGGGCGTCTGACCGGATAGACAACCTTGGTTTCAGCAGCCGTTGCCGCTGCATCCGCCGCTTTGGCTTTGGCCGTTTTCTTTTTTTTGCCCTTTGCTCTTTTTACTACGGGAGTAACGTTCCCGGGCGCCGCCTCCAGTGCCGTAGTCGAAAATTTTGCCGGATCTCCCGAACCGATCGCGCTCGTATCCCGGATTTCAAATTTGTCCTGCAGCTCTTTTGAAAGCTCTTTCGGAAGCTCGTCAGTCCCCCCCACTTTGGCAAGGGAACCGCCAGCGCAGCCTGTGATCAGCGTCGAACAGAGCAGGAGAAGAAGAGTAGCTTTCAGGGGAGTTCGTTTCGAGTGCACCCAGCCAGTTTAGGAGATGAAAATACGAAAGTCGAGAGCTAGAACTTGGATCACTTCCGCGCCCGTCCCTCGCTCCATTCGCCTGGACGAAGCGGTGACAGATCGCCTTTGAATCGACGGTGAATCCAGAGCCATTGGTCAGGGTGCGCGTATATATCTTTTTCTAGCTGTGCGGCGTAAGCGGCCGTGTTAGCCGCGAGTTCGTAACTCGAGTCTCGCGATTCCACCAATGCCGCAGGGGGTCGTATTTCAACCACAAATCGGCCTCTCGTGTCGCGATAATTCAGCACCGGAAGAACAACGGCTCCGGTCCGCTTCACAAGCGCGGCAACGGCCGTTGTCGTACTCACGGGAACACCGAAAACGGGGACCCTGACGCCCACCGGCGGACCCGCGTATTGATCCAGAACAAACCCGATAGTCCCGTTGTTTTTGAGATGAGCCAGAATATCCCGAACGGTCCTCGGTTCGTAGGTGGCGCGAACTCCGCATCGCAGCCTCCCCCGTTCAACCCCCCTGTGCAACCATTCCGGCTTGAGGTGTTTCGTTACCATCATGATGTCAATTCCGGCCTTAACGGCGCCCGTTGCCGCCATAACCTCCCAATTGCCGACATGGCTGGAAAGAACAATCACGCCTTTTCCCGCCCGCTTCGCCTCGATCCAGTGCTCGAGTCCGCGAAGCTCAGCGAACTTCTCGACGAATTTCTTCATGGGACCGAACAGCATGAGAATTTCCAGCGCGAGCGCCCCCAAATGTGAATAACTGGTCCGGCAAATTTCATCCCGGAGCGATCGTTGCCCGGGAGAATCGGAAGGGTAAGCTAATTCAAGATTTTGAAAAACGACGCTCCGTCTGACCTTCAGAACATAAAGCAACCGCCCCAAGCAGCCTGCCACGATCCTGCGAAGCCAGAATGGTATCAGGAAGTAGACCCATCCGGCTCCGGCAAGCACGGGTAATGTCAGTTTTCCCACAAAATTCGATTCCAGAGTTTCTGCCCCTCTTCATTTAGGACGAGCCTGGGCTCCAGAACGATCAACTCCGAACGTTTGATACCCAGCTCGCGCCACTTCACCCAATCTTTCCCGGTGATCGCGACCTTGCAACCAGCGCGGAACGCTTCGTCGAGAATACTACGAGCCTGGGCATAATCATACCGGGCATGATCCTCAAACTTAAGATGCCGCGCAACTGAAAGTCCCGCCCTGCTCACCGAAGCTTCCAGTTCCGATCGCGAAGAGCCAAAATTTTCAGCAATTCCAGAAACGAGCCAGAGCGATCCGGCCGGAGGCGGTACAGACAATTCGAAACGCGACTTGAGAAACGGGATGCTCAGCCGTAAAGCGGAATGCCAGGCCGTCGGCTCCCGATCCCCCTTCGTCCAAAGCACGAGATTCGCGCGGCGAATGGCGTTTTCGGGCTCACGAAAGAGGACCTCACGCCGAGAGGCCGAAGTCACCGCGATGATTTCAAGATCCTTATGAAGCCGCCAGTGCTGGAAGCCGTCATCCAGAATAACGAGATCGATCGGCCGCTCGGATTGAATCTCGACGGCCTTGAATTGACGTTCACGATCCGCTCCGACGCCAATCCAGGCATGGGGCACAAGCTCATGAAGCAGCGCCGCTTCATCTCCGCACTTCGTCGCCGAGGCGAAATCTTCCCCCGGCCGGATCACGCCCCCGGTCCTTTCCCATTCTCCTCGATATCCGCGGGAAAGAATACAGACGTTGAGTCCCCGATCCCCGGCTTCTCGCGCGATCTGCGCGACGATCGGAGTTTTGCCCGCTCCTCCGACCTGAATATTCCCGACACTCACGACCCGGCACGGAAGCCGCGCTGGTTTCAAAAGCCCTGAACGGACACCAAGCTGCACCAAACGCGACACGCCCGACCATAAAAAAGAACCAGATCGCACAAACCAGCTGCCCTGAATCGGACGGATCGGACGCTGAATAGCGAGATTCAGAAGCTCGACAGCCGCCGCGCGGCTCGGGCTTTTGCCGTCAGTGCTCTCCAGCCGTTTTCTGAGTTCTTTGAATCCCTCTCGCATCCGCGAGCGAACCTCGTCGTCCGAAAGTAGGCGTACCGCTTCGTCGGCCAGCGATCGAACAGTGACCTCATCGAGCAGAATCTCTCTGACAAGCGGTGAATCGCCTTTGGCCTTTCTCGCGACCAGATTTACCAAACCGACAGGTCCGCGATAGCGAATGAACAACTCAAAAATCCAGGTAGTCACTTGACCCGCCTTATAGATGACGGCGTGAGGACAGCCAAGCAGGGCGGCCTCGAGCGTGGATGTTCCGGATTTGATAAGCCCGGCGTCGGCCGCGATCAGGGATCTTGCCGAATTGCCCTGAGCTGGAAAAAGCTGAAAAAAGGTCGGAGGCGTACGCGACGCTTTCCAGGATTCAATCCGCTGCAAAATTTTCGCGTAGTCGGTGGTGAGGGCAAACGGCAGGAGAACCTTCAGCGCCGTCCCCTCGCGAAGAAAACCCGAGTTATGCAAGCGTTCGGCGGCCTCGAGTGCGGCATCCAGCATGAGCTCCAAATGCTGATCCAATTCGGACGAACGGCTTCCCGGCATTAAAACGAGAACCGAATCATCCGTCGAAAGCCCAAGTTCCGCACGCGCTTCCGAGCGGCTGACGTTCAGTGGAAGTTCATCAAGAAGAGGGTTGCCGACATACTTGACGTCAAGTCCCTCGCCTTTGAAAAATGCCTCCTCGAAGGGGAATATGCAAAGAACCCGGGTGAAGAGCTCCCTTAAGAGCCGAACCCTTTTTTTCCGCCAGACCCAAACCTTTGGGGGAATGTAATACACCACGGGAACCCCGAGCTTTCTCAACCTTCGGGCCAAGCGGAAGTGAAAGTCTGGGTAATCAATGACTACCGCAAGATCGGGACGTTCTTCGCGGGCAACCCTCGAAATTTTATTCAGCGCTCCAAGTATTTTCGGAAGATGCACCAGAACTTCCGAAAAACCCATCGCCAGAAGCTCTTTTGCGTCAACGACTACCCGAAGTCCCGCCTCGCGGAGCTGGGGGCCGCCGATGCCCGAAGCTTCGATTTCCTGTCCGGCCGCATGCGCAGCCTCTCTCAGAGCTTTGAGAAGTTCCGCGCCGTGCACATCAGACGAAGTTTCGGCAGCGGAGATCAGGATCTTCACCATTCATCTCCGTATCCGGCAAATGCGATTGTTTCAGCGAACAACGCCGGCTTCACTCTTACGGATGAAAGACACGAACCTTTGGATTTCGGGAAGCTCCCCGTACTGAGACTCGATCTCGAGCAGACACTGCTCTTTCTGAACGTCGTGGCGTATCCAAAGTTTGATGGCTTCGTTGATCTTGGAAATCGTATCCGCGGGATAACCGCGTCTTCTCAATCCGACAATATTGGCCCCTTTGAGCGAAGCCGGTCGTGAACCGATCGCGATACTGAACGGCGGGACATCACGTTCAAGCCCCGACTGCCCCCCCACATAGGAGTGAGCACCGACCCGTACAAATTGCGAGACTCCGGTCATGCCGCCGATCGTGGCGTAATCCTCGAGGATGACGTGCCCCGCAAGCCCGCCATAATTGGCGATAATACAATGATTCCCGACGATGCAATCATGTCCGAGATGCACGTAACCCATCAAAAGGTTGTGATCGCCGAGCTGGGTGATGCCGCCGCCCTGAACCGTCCCAAGATTGATCGTCACTGATTCACGAATTGAATTGTGATTGCCAATGACCACCTTTGTGGCTTCGCCCTTGTACTTGAGATCCTGCGGAATAGCCCCGATCACCGCGAACGGAAAAACGATATTACCTTCGCCGATTTCAGTCCAGCCATCAATGACCACATGACTGATCAGGCGCGTACCTTTTCCGATTTTCACGTGTGGCCCGACCGAGCACCACGGCCCGATCTCAACAGAAGGATCGATAACAGCTTCAGGATGAACTTGCGATGAGGGATGAATCATAAATCTCCTATGCGTTTAATCCCATGGTCCAGTTTGCCATAACCTCGGCTTCGGCGACTCTCTGTCCCTCAACGGTTGCCTGGCATTCGAAGGCCCACAGAGGTCCTCGGGTCTTTTTGACAAGCGTCTCAATCCTGACGACATCGCCGGGAACGATCGGCTTCCTGAAACGGGTCGAGTCGACCCCGACCAAAACACATTGGACCTGTCTCGGCTTATCCGAGGTGTGCCGGATGTAGGGATAAATCGAGAAACTCGCGGCCTGCGCCATGGTCTCGATGACCAGGACGCCCGGCATGATCGAAAAACCAGGAAAATGTCCGTGAAAATGGGCTTCGCCAAAGCTGACACACTTTTGCGCTACAACGCGCGTGCCTTCCTTGTTCCGCGACGAGAGATCCGCCAGATCGCCGGTAGGATGGATTTCGAGAACGCGATCGATGAAGAGAAAGGGTTGACGATGCGGCAAAAAGCTCTGGATCTGCTCGATGTCGAGGCGGTAGGGATTTTCTGTCATTTCTCTCTTTTTTCCTTTCGTTCAGCTAACAAGCGGCTCAGAAGAGCGTGGGCCTTGAAATGCTCTTTGTATTCCCGTTGTGGATTACCGACCGCGGTTCCGCGCGCCGGCACATCTTTGGTAACCAAGGTCATGGCCCCGACACTCGCGCCGTCGCCGATCTGAACCTGATTGGCGATTCCGGTCAGCCCGCCGACATAAGCGAACTTCCCGACATTGGAATTGCCAGCCAGGCAGGTGCCGCCACAGAGGACTGCTCCCTCTCCCACTTGTGCGTTGTGACCGATCTGAATGAGATTATCGATTTTGGCGTTCCGGCCGATCCGGGTTTCCCCGAAAGTCCCCCGGTCTACGCAGGTATTCGCGCCGATCTCGACTTCATCTTCGATGACCACGCGACCGAGATGATAAATCTTCTGATGCGCAACGACTCGATCACCCTCGCGTCTTGGCGCATAGCCAAATCCATCCGCACCGATCACGACCCCCGCATGAACTCGAACACGATTGCCGATTTCGGTCCATTCATAAAGGCTGACCCCCGCGAACAAGACGCTGTGTTCGCCGATCGAACATTTTGGACCGACATAGCAGCCAGCATAGAGAATCGAACCAGCTCCGACCCGAACGTCGTCCTCGATCACGCATCGGGCCCCGACCTGAACACCAGGACCGAGTTCGGCAGTTTTGGAAACGACCGCCGTCGGGTGGATCTGTGGCTCCGGTCCGGCCGTCCCTGGAAGGTG
>DATDSK010000264.1:0-4089 GCA_035291325.1 Bdellovibrionota bacterium
CAGCAATTGGATGCGCTCGGCGATTGATTCCATTACTCTGTCCGTATCACAAGTTTATTCACCCCGGGGGTGAAACTTGCGGTGAGCCGATTTGAGATGCTCCGGTGTGACGTGGGCGTAAATCTGGGTCGTCGAAAGGTCCGAATGGCCAAGGAGCATCTGAAGCGAACGTAGATTCATCCCCGACTGAAGGAGGTGAGTCGCGAAGGAATGGCGAATGCCGTGGGGAGAAATCGCGATCGGAATCTTCGCAGCGATCGCAAGAGCTTTGAGCGTTTTCCAGAAAGCCTGCCGGGTCAGTGCGAACCCCCTGCGGTTCACGAAAAGATGGTCGTCGACGGGATTAAGCGCCGCCCGGTGCTCACGAACGTAACCAGCGACGCGTTCGCCGGCGACCGGCGCAAACGGCGCGAGCCTCTGTTTATTGCCCTTGCCGGTAACGCGGACATAGCCGGCTTCCACGTCAAGCTGGTGGGTGGTCAGTCCCACAAGTTCTGAGACGCGGAGCCCGGTGGCGTAAAGGAGGTAAATCATGGCGCGGTCACGCGAGCGGAGATGTTCGCCGCCCGCGGTCGGGTAGGGCAGCCCGGCTTCGGCTGCTTGGAGCAACGCGGAAGTCTGCTCGTTCGTCAGGAATTTCGGCAGCCGCTTGATCTGGGAAGGAGCCTTGAGGCTCTCGGCCGGATTTTCGCGGAGACCGCGCTCCAGGCAACAAAACTTGAAAAATTGCCGGAGGGCGCTGATTTTTCTCGCGATGGAAGACGGCCTTTGCCCTTCTGCCGTCAGACGCTGGACGAACTCGCTGATATGCTCCGGTGTTATGGCGGTGAGCCCGAGTGCCGCTGGCAGGGTGCTCGCGAACTGATGGAGATCCCGCTGATAGGCTTCGACGGTTTTATCCGCAGCTCCGCGATCGATGCGTCGCGATTCCAGAAAATCGGCGATCGGCAACTCGAGCGCGCTACTCGCGTTACTCCCCGAGTTATTCCCCGAATTATTCAAGGATCCTGAAGTATTTCTCATAAGCCCCGCGCTCGAGATCTTCCAGGTCGCTCGGGGAAGGCTTGCGTCGTGGAGGAGCTTTGGGCGCTTCCTTAAAGAGAACTTCCACGGCTCTTGTATTGATTTGTTCCGTATTTTGAACTTTCTGTTCCTGAAGCTGCGCGTACAATTTCGGGTCGTGGGTTTTTACGTCATTTAACGTTGTTTCAACCGCTTTGACTTCGAGGTCCTTGACCTTCGCCAGGACTTCTTTCGGGAGGGCTTCCGCGGCAGCCGGAGTTAATTCGGCTTTCTTCATGTACGAGGCCTTCTGGACTCCGAGAAGGTCTTCCTGGGTTGTCCTGCGAAGCTCGACCGCGGGCGCAAGCGGCGCGGGAGCCGCGGCAGCAACGGAAGGCGTGACGGCGGTCGATGTGGGGGTTGTGGATGCCGGCTGCACGTCCGCGGGTTCCGCGGCAGGTTTCTCGACCGGCTTGGGAGGCACGATGGTGGCGGAATAGCCGGATTTCACTTCAATCGGTTTCGCTGCGGGCGTCTCGGCTTTGACTTCGACCGAACCACGCATGATCGAAATCTCTGTTTCGCCGTCAACGCCGTTATCGGCGATGTAGAAATCAGTTCCCCGCACGCCCATCGTGGCAGCTTTCGTTCTCACTTGAAGCCGGCTCCTCGGGCCGCCCTTTTCGATGATTCCGCGAAGCTTTCCGTACATCAGTTTGACTTTGGTGTTCGCGTCTTTCGAATCCTTGTTCCAGGATACCCGGTACGAAGTCCCCGGTCCGACATTGAATTGATCGCCGTTATCGAAGACGACGCGGGCTTTGCTCTGGAGCGCCGTTCTGAGAATGTTGCCTTGCTCCACGCGATCGCCGATCTTAGCTTTGTTGTAATAATAATATTCACCTTCGAAAAGGGCGTGTGGCCTGGAATCGCTTTCCGTCTGCAGGTGTTTCGAAGGATTCGAAAAGACCACGACTTCCCCCTCGATTTGAGTGAGAGTTCCGACCTGCACTCCGGCAAAGCCGATGGATGGAATTGAAATCGAGAAAAGAGCGAAGGCGACGAGGCGCGTGCTGGCGATGCGGCGGGGCATGTGAATCTCCAATCATAGCAAGTTGAGCAAATTGAGCAAATTGCAGCTTGTTTAATCAGCTCGAATCGTTAGAGTATAAAAGAATACAAGGAGATCTTCTACTGTGCAGCTGACAAAAAAGGCCCCGGCCATTTTTAAGTACGTTGTATTTACCCTAGTGTTTAGCTCGGCAAACGTTTCGGGAGCCGAGTTCGAGTATCCCGAGTTATCGGTCACTCCAAGAGCCAGCGATCGTCTGGATATGGAAGCTGCCAAGGAAACTCAGAAGCGCTGGACGACCCATATTCCCATCCAAGTCTCGGCTTTAGCGACACTTACGGCGGGGGTTCTGCAGTTTGGCAGTACTGACCTGGTCAGGGATCCGGATAAAAGGGCTGGCTGGGCTGGTGTTCTGGTCGGAGGTGGCTGGCTCGCCGCGACCGCGCTCATGGCGACGAACTATCAGCCATATGGGTCGGCGCAGCAGGATGTGAGCGCCCTTCCGCGAAAGAGTCAGCGCGAACAGCTCACCCGGGAAAGAATTGCCGAGGAACGGATCAACGCCGCCGCGAGACTGGGGAGGAAGATCCAGTGGCTCTCGGTTTTGACCAATGCGGGCGCCGCGATTTACATGAATGCGAACGCCGAGCCGGGAAGCTTTTCAAAGGTGGCGGATGGGGCGGCTCTCGCTTTCGCGGTTGCGCCGCTTTTCTTCCGATACCACTGGATCGACGTCGCGGAAGAGCAGCGTGATTACAAAAAACGAATTTACGCGCCCGTCGCGAGCGCGACGGTTTTCGCCGAGCCCGGCTCAGGAAGACTGGCCCCCGGATTGGCTCTGGCATTGGGGTTCTGAGCTTGTGCTGACCTGAGCAGCGTGAAGGCGCTAATATTTCCGGCCGAAAGCCGCGAAAGTTCGCGCAATGAGCCCAAATTACCCTGGGGTTCTTGTTCGCCAGGGCGACTGCTGCCTGATTGGTACCTCTGCGACCTTCGAGTTTTCTGAGCCAAAGTAGCCGATGCTCCAGGACCCACCCCATAAATTCTTGATATTATTTACCAAAGTCCAGGCACACTGCCTTTCAGAACCGGCTTCGCCTCGATATGACAAATGCCGTTCTTGCAACCCGACCTGTTCTTGTTGAGCTCCTTGAGCCATTCCGTAAGTTCTTGCCGCGTCTTGAACTTGAACTCATTCCGTTTTTCGTCTGAAAAACTCTCTTCGATCGGCCAGAGACAAAAGCAGTCCGTCTCAAACCCTTTGCTGCTCTTTTCGGTAATGGCCTGACCGCCGAAGATTGTTTAAATCCTAAATTCATCAAATAACGATCAGCTCCGTTCGCGGCCATGCTCCCTGCATCTTCTTTTCCAGCTTTGAACGCTTTCGATGCCCAAATAAAAGTCTGAAAAAAGTGATCGGGAACCTCGCCATGCTGAAAGACAGTCGCGGCATAGTAATAGTCGTTCGCTGACTTGAGGCAGCCTTGCGCAAACAGCTCCGCTACCTTCCTTCGCCGCACCCGATCCCGTTTCAGAACTTCCACCGCTCGTTTTTCGGTCCATTGAGTGAAGTCCTTTCGGTCTCCTTGGTCGGCATCGAATAGCGCTTTCAATTCACTCGACAGCTGCTCGTAATCCGCGCCATCGCAAGGAGCCTTGATGGGTTGAGCTGCATGGGCGTTTGTAATCAAAAACATTATGGCGAGTACGTTCATGCCCCTCATATATTTCCCGATCACTTCAATGTCATCCCGAATCGACCGAAAGTCCCGTTTGGGGCAACGTCACGCAGAGTTGCGCGCGGAACTCACGGCGCGGGGGTGAACAGAATCGTGCTTCACGGCGGCGCGGCCCAGCCGCCGAGCGGAATTACCCTGAGCCCCGCGGCTTTCGCTCTCCTCGTGAGGAGGCCCGCCGCCTCGAAGAGATTCTTGATGAAGTATTGTTCCAGGTTGGCGAGTTGACGTCCCCACGTCACGATCCGCGTGTAGGCGAGACTGTCCCAGAACTTCCCG
>DATDSK010000265.1:0-13435 GCA_035291325.1 Bdellovibrionota bacterium
CATCCGTGGCAGGAGCGCGAAATGGTAGTCTTGAACGAGAATGAGTGAGTCCTCGCCCAACGCGCTTTCCGGCACGGCATCACTGAACTTCTGGTTTGCGGCCCTATAGTGGTTCCAATCCGAAAGCCTGAATATGGGCCGGGTATGCGCGAGGTGGCATAGCGGCCAGAGACCTTCATTGGCGAAACCGTAATAGTAGCCCGCTTCCTCCTCCTTAGTAAGCCAGACACGGCGAAGGGTGTAGGTGGGATGGGAAGGAGGAACGGCGATTTCTCCCTGGGCGTCCGCTGTTTCCACATCGGCCGAACCGCTCCCATGTGCGATCCAAAGACCACCACATTGTCTCAGAATCGGTTCAAGCGCCGTTACGAGACCGCTCGCGGGGCGAATGACTTGGATTTGCGCTCCCGCATATTGATGAATGTACGGCTCACGATTGGCGATCACGATGAGCTTGCGGTTTTTCATGCTTTTTCGCAGAGAAGTCAGCCACGTCGAATCCTTTTCCTGGCTCAGATGGACGGTTCTGAAATCCGCGAGTGAAAGCACCTTTGCGACGAGTTTATCCATGTCCTTCGAGATGGGCTGGAGGTCCGGCGGAAGTTCGGAGGGGGGAAGAGGCAGCGGCGGGCGGCCAGCCACGAGCGAGCGGACGGTTTGGTGGATGTGCCGGAGCTGGGATTTAAGGGCAGTCCGGAGCTGCGCGGTGGCGAGGAGCAGTACGGCGGCACCGCTGATCCAGGACAGGAGAAGCATCCGGACGAAGGACTGAAACCACCGGCCCCGGAGGTAAGAAATGTCGTAAACGACGATCAATGTCGTGGCGTGGCTTACGTTTGCACTATCCGGGGTCAGGGTTATCGGATGAGCGTAATAAAGGAACTGTCGTTTCATGTCGTTTGCAGTCCAGTGGACGTCGGTGTTCTTCGCGCCTGACTTGCGAGCCATGGGGCTCCGGCAGAGCGATTCCCAACCAGCCCCGCGGGGAAAACCGACGGGGGGCCGCGCGCGGCGCAGGGTGCTTCGTTCTTGCGGAGTCTGGGCCTCAGGACAGAGTGTCAGGCCGAGAACCCTCTGTTGCATGCGAAGACGCTGAACAAGCTTTGCAATTCGGTTCAGGTGTTTTGCATTAAAGTCTGAGACGACGGAGTCTTCGATACTGATTGCCAGGGCAGCGGCTCTCGATTCCGCTTCCGCGCGGAGGCGGTCCTCTTCAAGGGTGCTGTGGATCGAAGCCACGGCGAATGCCATCAGGGTTACTGCATAAAGCCAAAGGATATAGAATCGTTTCACGCTGCGTGCAACGGCTGCAACCCACATGCCTTTAAGCCGGCTGGGGTTTGGCTCCAGGTTTGCTGGATAGCGGGCGGATGGAAGCACGCGCCAGCGGACGGCCGCTGCTCACACCCACAGTCCAACAGCGACCCTTAGCCTTTTAGCAATGAGCACGGAGGCAGAAATGACCGCATTGCCCGCATTATCTCGTCGCAAACTCCTGGTCCTTGTCGCGATGAACCTTCTGATGATCTCAAGTGTCGGATCGGGTTTGACCGCGGCGTGGGGACGCGATACGGAATCAGACGCGCGCGTACTTTCCGGAATTGTCGTTGGACTGAGCCGCGATAACATCGAGCTTCGCAGCGGCGGAGAAGTGATCAGGTTCAAACGCGGCGCTAAGCTGCGTTCTGACACGATCAAATTGGGTGATCGCGTGACGGTGTATTTTTCGATGAATGCGCACAAAATCCGGAAGAGCCCCGGCGAAGCCGGTGAGGCCGCTCCATCCGGCGTGCCGGGAGTACCGGGAGTCATTGATGATCGGGCATTTTATAATGCCAGGAACGATCATTAGAGCAGTCGACTTTCAGAGTTCAAAACAGATTTCCCGAAACAGATTTGCCCAAACAGATTCCGATGAGAGCACCGCGGGTCATCGAGGAATACCTGAAATGCATGTAGATGATCGATTTCTGTTTAAAAAAAACCGCGTTTTGCGCGGACGATTTGAGTGATTTGTGCCGCGTTGTCGCTTGGCATTTCAGTTGCACGATCCAGTTCTTGTCGAACCAACTCTTCTTCAGGGAGGATACGAGATGAAACTCTTCGCATCCATATCACTTATGGCTGGAGCGATTGCCTTGGTGCTTGGCAGCGCTTCCGTGTACGCAAATGACATTGATCAGGGTCAGGGCCAAGGGCAAGGACAAGGACAGTTGCCTGGGCAAACCCCATTTTTCCCGGTAACCGGTAAAGCTGGTCAGAAGGCTGGCCAGAAAGCCGGACAAGTCGCGGTCCAGAAAGCTGGACAAAAAGCAGCACAGAAAGCCGGTCAGGCGGTCGTGACGAAGGCAGGCCAGAAGGCTGGCCAGGTTGCGGGTCAAAAGGCCGGGCAGAAGGCTGGCCAGGTTGCTATTCAGAAGGCCGGACAGAAGGCCGGACAGGTAGCAGGCCAGAAGGCCGGGCAGAAGGCCGGACAGGTTGCGATTCAGAAAGCCGGACAGAAAGCTGGCCAGAAGGCTGGACAGGCTGTCGTGACGAAGGCCGGGCAGAAAGCCGGTCAGGTCGCGGGCCAAAAGGCTGGACAGAAGGCCGGACAGGTTGCGATTCAGAAAGCCGGACAGAAAGCCGGTCAGAAGGCTGGACAGGCTGTCGTGACGAAGGCCGGGCAGAAAGCCGGTCAGGTCGCAGGGCAAAAGGCCGGGCAGAAGGCCGGGCAGAAGGCCGGGCAGAAAGCTGGTCAGGTAGCTGGCCAGAAGGCCGGGCAGAAAGCCGCTCAGAAAGCCACGTTCTGAACCGATTGGCAGTGTTTTCTTTGTAAGGAAGAGAGGCGGTTTTCCCTTGGGGAGCCGCCTTTTTCCTATTCTTTGAATCGACTTGCGTGTTTACCCCCCCCATCAAACGTTTGATCTGAAACAACTTACCGCGCGCGGGCAGCGTCGATGGCCGGTGTTTCGCCAAGCTGCTTGCGGCTTTCAAGAAGAATAGATATGTTCGCGCATCAGAGAGGGACGATGAGTTTATGACCGTTTCAAATGGAATATTGGATACTGTTCTTTTACTGGCTCTTCCGGCTTCCGGAAAATCCGAAGTCAGAAAATATATGGCCCAGCTGTCGGCGCGCGAATGCGGCGAAGACTTTCACATGGGACCCACGGTTCAGTTGGATGACTTCCCTTATGTTCACATCATGCGCTGTATTGACGAGGAATTACAAAAAAGAGGGCACGAGCGGGTTTATTTTCAATCTTCTGAGCGGCCATTTCTTGATCCCAAGGATTGGGGAACATTGATCGCCTTGATCAACGAAGACCACGCTGATTTGCTTGCCAAGAGAATTCACGAACCCAAGTCGGCGGCTGCGAATCTTTTTCAGAGACTCGACACGGCCTCAAAGGCCGTCGGTGCAAAGCCGCGATTAGCCGGCGTCCCCGCGGCTATAAAAGCGGCGGTTGCGGATGCCCTTGAAGCTGAATGCAGGAAGATGCTCGATGAAAAAAACGAGAACTCCTCGACCGATCTGACCGGGAAAACGACAGTGATCGAATTTGCCCGCGGAGGCGCGCATGGGTCGACGTTGCCCCTCAAAGCCCCTTTCGGTTACCAATACTCGCTCGCTTGTTTGTCCGACGAGATTCTAAGGAAGGCCAAGATTTTATACGTGTGGGTCACGCCAGAAGAATCCCGCAGGAAAAATCAGGCACGAGCCAATCCAAACGATCCGGGTTCGATTCTGCACCACGGTGTGCCGATTGAAGTCATGATGAATGATTACGGTTGCGACGATATGGAGTGGCTGGAGAAGAACTCCGATAAGCCAGGTACCGTGACGATTCGGACCCATGGACGGACGTATCATCTCCCGATCGCGCGTTTCGACAACCGTGTTGATAAGACATCCTTTATTCGTGATGATCGCTCTGTCTGGAAACCGGCGGATGTCGAGGCTGTTCATGAGGGGCTAAAAGGGGCACTCACCCGACTGGCCAGTTTTCGGGCGCAATAAAATTAGTCCCGACGTTCGTGCGTGAATAGCTCTTTTTAAAGTCAGCAACGACTTTCAAAAGAGCCCCCTCAACGGGCGCGTTCGTGTTTTGGATAAGTAGCTATAATTAAGAATGAATTTACGTTACCGGACTGTTTTAGACAGGTATTGACGCGACGCAGTATTGGTGTTACTAACATACGCGCGAAAGGCTGGTGACGAGTGGGACGCAAGTGGACGTGGCAAGGCATTTCGGCAGTTCTCGTTTTGGTCGGGCTCTGCTCGATCGGAGTGATTCGGCCAGGCCAGGCGAACACCGCAAATCCCGTTGGAACATCTTTTGTGTTCCGGCTTCAGAACGATCGAATGGTCATCTCCTTGACCCAGCGTTACAGCCCGACGCGGAGTCTCGATCAAGTCAAGGCGGTGCTTGGTGACAATGATCTCCTCCCGGTGATCAGTGATCTGATCAGCGCAGTCAGAACGGTTCCAAATGGTGCTCAGCGTACGCTTGTTTATTCGACGGCGACGAAAGTGCTGGATGTCGGGATGCGAGTGGAGAAATCCGTGGTCACCGTAAACTCGTGTCAGGACCAGGAAGACCGTAGCTCATGGAAGCGAAGCTGCACGCTCGTCCTGGATCAGGGTGATACCCGAAAGTTCATGGTTTACGGGCGGAGTTCTATTTCCTGCAGTGAAGGTGCGGCGCCCGCCGGCCAGGTCACTTGCACGATCCGCACGGAAGTTCAGCCCAAGGCTATCAACTATTGGCCCGTCTATTCCAGAACGCCGCAACAGCTTGCCGCCGCGGGAGCTCAGCAAAGTATTCGGGATTTCGGCACTCTTTTTCTGATCGCAAACACCACGGTATCGCCGGAACGGGCGAAATCCTCCTTCAGCGGTTCGAAACTCGATCACCTCGGAAGCCGTCTTTTCAACGACACCCGGGCGCAAGTCGATGGCGGTAAACTTGGATCGAAAGTTCTGACGATCAAGGGGTCTGATTTCCCTGAATCTTATTCGACGCAGGTGGTGGCTAACTAATGCGTTTAGTTGTTTTTTCCGCATCCCTTCTTTTGCTTTTTGGGACCGTTCGGGGTTTCTCCGAAACTGTTTTCCCGGAACGGTCTGACGCCTGTGAAGGGTTCGCAGTTTCAGGTGCTCTTGTCCGCGACGGGAGCGGAGCGGTGCTGGGAATTGATCCAAGTCAGCTCGAAATCGCGATTCTCGCCGGGTATCATCAAGCGCAATACCAGCTCGTCGATTCTTTGGGCGATTATGTGCTCGCGGCGACGACCCGGACCTTGCCTAAGAAGATCTGGTATAGCTTGCTCAGGCGCAAAGATAAGCTCGATCAGACTTTCGCGAGATACGCGACTGCGCGTCCGTGCGCCCATCAACTCTTCGGCATCACGGACGACTTGGTGCCACCGATTTTTGAAGACTATGCCTGGCAGCCGTCCGAACGGGAGCTTGGGACGATCTATGAGCTTCCCGTGGACGATGAAATCAAATTCAAGCTGGCGGACGGGCTCCTTTCCGGGCGCCTTTACCTGGAAGGCCATCATAACCCGATCAGAGTCAAGAATTTCAAAAGGATGTTCGAGCAGGTCATTTACGAGGAGTATTCCCGAAACGGGATCCAGCCATCCGTTGGCAACGTACATGACTGGAGCCCGGAATTCATGTCGAAGTACGGGTGGAAGTTTTTCCCGTACACCGCTTATTCGAAAATCCTTTTAGCGCTCTCTCGGGGAACGACCGGGATGTATCTGCGTACCGGCACGGAATCCGAGCTTCAGGACGAGATCATCTCTCGCCCGCGCGCGAGCGTGACGATTCCTGATCTCTTCAGGGCAAGCTATCGGATCAATCGGGGCGACGTTTACCTGACTCTCCTCACGATTGAGAACGTGCTGGCCCGATATTGGCGGACGGAGAACCGTGAGCGCCTCGCGATGACGCAACGGCTTACGCCCATCATCAACGCATTTGGAAAAAAGGCCGACAAATTCGGCAGCTGGTATCACCTGTTTGGAATGATGCTTTACGGATATGCGAAAGGAATGCTCGCCGCCAAAATGGTCGCCCATACGGAAAGTCTCGGGAGTCACATTCTTGATGGGTTTGCTGACGAAAAGCAGGAAGACTATATCAATGCTAAAGGCGCCACGTTAGGAGCGGATCTGCTGAAGATCGTCAAAAAGGCGAGCTACCGGAAGTGGAAGGATGACCCGTCGGTTCTTGATTCCGGGTTTTATCTTGATCTCACCGAGGATTTTTCGAATCGTCTGATAGAGATGTCCCGGCCACCGGCGCCGGAACTCGATCCGGAAATCCTGAGAGTTCTTACAAGTGGATAATCGTTGTTTTCGTGCAAGGAGCGGCTCTATGAAGCGGAAGTTGAAGTCGATGAAAAGTGGAACAATGACGATGGTCGCGGTTGGGTTGATTTGCCTCGGAGGTGGACCGAATTTGCTTTCGGGGTGTAACCAGGTTCAAGGCGTTTCCGCGTTGGCGGCGGCGAGTTTGGATGAGCCGTCTCAAACGAGCTCCGATCCTCAAGGAGCGGAAGTGCCAAGCGCTGATGACGTGATCCCCCAAGAGGAGGAAGGCGAGCTTGAAGAAGCTGACTCTGAAATCTTGGAGAGAGAGTTCTCGCGAAGAATATTGCGCAAGGAAGCCGCGGATTTCTCGGAACGTCGTGTGCAGATTGTTGTTCACAAAAGCATGAAGAATTTCGGTCTGCAATATCTCACGGTGTCCGTCGATGGGAAACTCGAGCAGGCCTTCACGGTTTCGACCGCCTGGGAACGCAGGGTGAAAGGCAAGAGCGGTCGTGTTTACAATGCCTCGACCCCGGTTGGCCGCTTCATTCCCGACGGCATGCAGGTCAAACGTTGGTCCAACCTTTGGCAGGTCAATCTCCAATACGTGATCAGGTTTTCGGGAGGCGTTTGGATTCACGCCACCACGCCCGACCATTACGCGGAGCTGGGCGCGCCGGCTTCGGGAGGTTGCGTCCGGATGCACCCGGAAGATGCGGAACAGCTTTACAAAATCGTGAGTTCCTACGGACTTAATGAGACCGCGATCACGGTTCTCGAACATGCTCCGGGCGAGCCGCAGGTAAAACCCAAAAAGGCTCCCGGGCGTCGTGTTCTGCAAATCGCCGGTGATCAGAGTATCATGATCGCGCCGTGATCTGCCGGGCGCCGAAAAGGTTTGAAAGATTCAGTTTCGATTGGCGGAGGATCGTCGGGGTAGTCGCACTTTTGAGCCGTGCGACTACTCCGGCGATTTCAATGATACTGACCGGTTCGTTCAGCCGTCCCTGAAAACCGAGGGAGGCTTGGTCCGGAGCATCCGATTCGATCACCATGCGGTCGAGCGGCAGCTCTTGTACCGTCTTTCGCAGGGCCTCGGATTTGGCTCCCGGATGGGTGATCCGTCCCCCAATGGACAGGGTGAGCCCGCGTTCGAGGTATTTTCGCGCGTTTTCAAGCGACCCCGTAAACGCGTGGATGAGGCCTCCATTCAGAGGGGGTGATTTTGTCAGTAAGTCGAGAGCTTCCGTGTGGGCGGATACGACGTGCAGCACGATAGGCATCTGATGATGTTGCGCGATTTCGAGCTGTTCCCGAAAGAAATGCTGCTGCAGTTCCCGCTGCGCGGTCGAAAATCTCGGACTGAAGTCGAGGCCGAGTTCACCGATGGCAGCTGCCCGGCTGAGAATGCCCGTGAGTTCACGCAAGGCGGTTCTCGAAGAAGCTTCGCCGTTTTCGGAAATCCACCACGGGTGAAGGCCGAATACCGGCAAGATCTGCCCGGGATAGCGTTCGACGAGCCGAATCTGATGCTGCCAGTCTTCGGGACTGACACCGCCCTGAACGAAACAAGTGATCCCGCAAGCCTGAGCGCGACGAATCACGGAGTCTCGTAAGCTATCCAATCGAGGGTCTGCAAGGTGGCAGTGCGCGTCCCAATAATTCTCAGCCGGAGGTGGTTCCTGGGCAGCCATACGCTCAGTGGGTGCGGCTTGCCCCGCTTCGTCCTCCGCCGCGGCGGGATTTGCGACGTCGTTTCGACTGTCCCGAATCGCCGGATTTTCCCGATCCTTTCGACTGTGGGTGAGGGTTCCGCTTGGCGCTTGAGGCGGTGTGCGATTCATCCGGCATTCGATCGGCGAATTCCTCTCGAATGGCATGGCCAAGAAGTCTTTCGATTTGCGCCAGGAGCCTGCGATCGCGGGGGGTCACGAAACTCGTGGCTTTGCCCGTCGCTTCGGCGCGCCCTGTTCTTCCGATCCGGTGTACATAATCCTCGGGCTCATAGGGTAGATCGTAGTTCACGACATGGGCAACGTTGTCGACGTGAATGCCGCGTCCGGCGACGTCGGTCGCGACCAGGATCCGGTATTTGCCCTCTTTGAAATCGGCGAGGGCCTGTTCACGCTGATCTTGCGGACGGTCGGAATGAATGAAAGTGGCGTCGTAAACGCAGGAGCTGTGGAGGGATCGCCAAACCCGTGAAGCCATGTCCTTCGAGCGGGTGAAAACGATCATGGTTCCGGGTTCATCGCGGATCAATCGTCGGAGCTCCCGGTTCTTTGATTCCTCACGCATCCAGAGCAGGCGCTGCTCGACACTCGCGGCGGCCGAGAGAGGTTTCCCGATCGCGACGCGTTTCGGGGAACGCAGAATTCGCTGCGCGAGGCGTTCAACTGGCGTCGATATGGTCGCTGAAAACAAGAGGGTCTGCCGGGTTGGGGGAACGTCTTCCATGATCCGTGAGAGTTGGTCCGCAAACCCCATGTCCAGCATGCGGTCGGCTTCATCAAGAACGACCATCTTTATGAAATCGAGCCAGATGTTTCCGCGATCCAGGTGATCACAAAGCCGCCCTGGAGTCGCGACGATGATCTGCGGATAAGTTTGAAGGGCGATGGCATCGAGTCGCATGTTGATTCCGCCGATCAGGACGATCGACCGCACTCCGCGAGGAGCGCCGAAGAGTTCGATAACCGCTTGCGTCTGCTGCGCGATCTCGCGCGTCGGACACAAAATCAAACCGAAAGTGCCTTCCCGGCCCGCGAAGCGTTCGACCATGGGAAGCACGAAACTCGCAGTCTTGCCCGTCCCGGTCTGAGCTGATGCGATGACGTCATCTCCGGCCAGGGCGAGCGGGATGGCTTCGGCCTGAACCGGGGTGGGAGTCTGGTACCCCGCCTTTTGAATGAGATCGAGAGTGTCCTGAGAGAGGCCCAGTGTTGCCCAGTTCAGATCGGCTTTGGTTTCGTTGACGAGTTTGTCGGGTTCTTGATTTTGCATCTCTCTCCCTGTCTAACACACAAGGGGCGCCCGAAAGTACCATTTTCGCCGTGAAGATGGTAGAGAACTGGAATGCTTCAGGGGTCTTCCTCTTCATTCTTGTTCACGGTCTGCCAGATCGGAGCCGAAAACGCGCTTAAAAAGGAAATCGCGCGGGAGCACCCTGAACTGCGGTTTGCTTATTCCCGGCCAGGGTTCCTGACATTCAAATTCGACCCGAAAATCGGCGCTTCGCCAAAGGAACTCACCCCGGAATTTGAGCTTCGATCGGCTTTCGCCCGGGCCCATGGGATTTCCCTCGAGGAGGTTGCAAGCCCTGGGCTGATCATCGAGAAGATGATCGAGCTGAAGCGAGCCCTTCATCTGCCGCCTGAACAAGCCTTCCGGCTCCACGTCTGGGAAAAAGATGAGTTCCCGAAAGGAGAGGAACCGCCTGATTTCGCCCCAGGGCAGGCGAGTCGTTCTCTTGAGCGTCTGATCAGAAAGGAAGCCGCTTCGCGAGGAACGGTCCGATTTCATGAGAGCGCGGTCGCGGTGCCCGGCGATTTCGTGCTGAACGTGATTATTCTGGGTTCGAAAAACCTCGAAAAGCCCGTTTGGTGGCTGGGGTATCACCGTCATACTCCGCAACGTTCGCCGTTCCCGGGCGGCATTCCGGAAATTGAGCTCCCGCCTGAAGCGCCGTCGAGAGCCTTTTTGAAACTTGAAGAGGCAGTGCTTCGCTCCGGAGCACCGTTGCTGCCGGGCGATACGGCGGTCGAAATAGGCAGTGCCCCGGGAGGTGCGAGCTATGCGCTTCTCCAGAGGGGGTTGAATGTCGTTGGAATCGATCCGGGTGAAATGGATCCCAGGGTCGTGACCATGCCTCATTTCAGACACATTCAGAAAGTTGTCGCGGCCGTGCATAGGCCCGATTTGCCCGAAAACGTGGAATGGCTTCTCGTCGACATGAATGTGACTCCGAATATAGCGCTGTTCGCCGTCGATCGTCTGGCTTCCCGGACGAAAGACACACTGCTCGGGGTGCTCCTCACGATCAAGCTCAACCAGTGGAAAATGGCCGACCAGATTCCCTCGATGCTGGAGCATGTCAAGGTCATGGGCATGGTTCGCGCGCGCGCGGTTCAGCTGTTTCATAATCGCCAGGAAATTCTGATTTTCGGCTTTACGAGGAAGGGCCTCCTCAGAAAGACGAGTCGCAACCAGGAATGGCAGCCGGAATGAAGCATTCTCAACGAATGCATAAGGCCATGCTTGTGATTTGCGCTTTCGCGGGCGTTGCCGCGTTCGTGCGGCTCTTTTTGATCGCTCTCGGCCAGAGTCATGATTTCGAAGTGTACTGGAACGCGGCAGTGTCTCTTATTTCGGGAGTGTCCCCGTACAACTCATCACAGGGTTTGATGAGCGCCAACCCGGGTTTCGTTTTCAAGTACCCGCCCTGGGTGCTTCCGTTTTTTGCGCCTTTCGCTTTCCTGAGTTGGAGCGCAGCCAAGGCGGTCTGGGCTCTTGGGGAGATCGTCGCGCTTCTGTATGCGGTGGTCTGGACCGCCAGAAAAGGAAGTCTCTCCGCGGCATTGCTCGGCTTTGGAATGTTCTGGTGGATCTGGATTGGCCATTTTGCCTCGGGACAAGTGACCTTGCTGATTTTGGCGGCGGCTCTTTTTCTCGGATCGAGCAAAAAATCGCTCGTGTTACTCGGATTGATTTTCAGCTCAAAGGTGTTCTCGCTCGTTACTTTGCTCGGTTTTGGCAGACGCGTATTCAACGCCAGGGTGATCCTGGGATTCATCATTGCCGCATCCCTGCTGACCGGCATCGTGGTCCTCGCGATTCCGGGACACTCCGTCTCCGCCCTCGTTCGGGAGTGGATTCTCGCTGCTGGTTCCGGTGGGGCGGAACTTGGAGCGGAGGTCGTGCGAGGTCCCGCGAACCATGGGTTTACCGCGTTCTTTCTTCGGCTGTTTGATGCCGATCCGCGCTCTTCTGAATATGATTTGATGGCCTTTATGGTGCTCTCGGCTCTGCTCGGTTTTTTGTGGAACCGGTTCTCGGGGTTTTTGTCCTTCGAGGAGCGCTGGTCAGGCTGGCTTGCCCTCGGAGTTCTGGTTCATCCGCTTGCCTGGCACCATTCCTTCGTTCTCGTTTACCCGTTGTGCGTGTTGGCGATCGCGAAAGCCGTTGAAGCGAATACGCCGCGATATTTCGTCAGCGCGCTCGTTGGAACGGCGATGATCGGGCTTTTCATTCCGGAACTCTTCGGCTCATCAGCCGTCCGGCCGCTTGAGCTGGCAGGTATAAAGGCCTGGGGTACGTGCCTTTGCGCCTTTAGTTTGGTTCGTGCGCAACAATGCTTTAGGATGGCAACATGATCAAGGAGCTGAAAACGAAGTTGGGTTCGGCGCTTCAGAGTGCCCTCGGAACCGCTGCTGAAGTCGCTCGGGACTCAGCTGACCCCACCTGGATTCCGTTTCTCCGGCGTTGGATGATTTTGAGCCTGGTCCTGCACGCGATCACGGCGGTTTTCAGTGTGGGCCACCATTCCGCTGACGAGTATTTTCAGATTCTGGAGTTTCTCAATTACAAACTCGGACAGACGCCTGTTCAGGATCTGCCGGTGGAATTTCCCGAGATGATGCGGCCGTGGCTTCAGCCCGCGATCTACTATGTCGTGGCGAAGCTCTGGCTTCTGATCGGAGTTTCGAACCCGTTTACCTGGGCCTTGAGTTTCCGGATGTTCGCTGGATTCGCGGGCTGGCTGAGTACGGTCATACTGGCCGTATCGGCGCGGTACTGGTTCGAAGACCGCCGGGCGCGGCGGTTCGCTGTTGTCGTGCTCGCGCTGATCTGGTTCTTCCCGGCGCTTCACGTGCGCCCTTCGTCAGAGAGCATGGGTGGGTCGGCGTTTCTCATCGGGATCGGTCTGGCATCGCTCGGCTTGGTGGAACGGCTGAAAAGCCGTTTCGGAAAATGGGCTTGGATCTTCGTGGGCGCGTGTTTCGGTCTCAGCTTTGAGGGCCGGTTTCAAATGGCTCTGATGGTGGTCGGCGCGCTCGCCTGGCTTCTCTTGATCGGACGTGCCGGATGGGCGCGCTTCAAGTGGATCGGCTGCGGCGGCGGCGCGGTTTTCCTGATCGGCCGCGCGGTCGATGCCTGGGGATATGGCGCAATCGTCCTGAGTCCCTGGCGCTATTTTGAATACAATCTGATCCGAAACGAGGTTTCGAGATACGGGAACGCCCCGTGGTGGGACATCTTCAGGATGTCTTTCACCGAGTCGTGGCCTTTTCTCGGGCTCATTGTCGTGATCGCGACTCTCATCGCCTGGGCCAGGCACCCCAAACATGTTCTGACCTGGAGCCAGATCCCGTTTTTTTTGGTTCACGAATGGATTTCGCACAAGGAACTGAGATTCTTTTTTCCGATCGCGGCCGCGGCGCCGATTCTTCTGACTTTATCCGTTTACTCCCGCTCGACCGGACGGTTCCTGTCGTTCAGTCCGGATGAGTTTGGCAAGGAAGGAAGGCTTTTAGCCGCCCGTCTGCGTCTTCCCGTTGCCGGAGAAGGTGTTAAACGTTGGGCGAACCGGGTTTGGAAATTTATCGTCTTCAATAACGTGGTCGCGCTGGTTGCGCTCATGTTCCTGCCTTTCGCGCGCAACGTGCAGTTCTATGAAGCGCTTTACGACAGAGCTGCGGAGGCAACGGCAAAGGGCGGGAATTTTGAACTCTATACCGAATCCCGTGATCCCTTCGAGGTCCTCGGGTCGAGAACGTATTTTTATAAGCCCAAAGGTCTGGTTGTGCGCAAGCTCGGGAACTCGGATGCTTTCATGAGGGTGCTGAAAGAAAAACGCGAGCTTCATCTCTTCCAGACTGGCTTGCGCGCGCGAAATGAGCGGTCGGAGTTCGCCCCATACTGTCATGTGATTTTTCAGACGCTGCCATCCTGGATCACCGTATTCAATTTTGGAAACTGGGTGAGTCGAGCGCAGGTTTGGAGTCTCTTGAACTGCCGCTATCCACTCGGGTTATAAAAAAAGCCACGCTCCCGACGGGAAGCGTGGCTTGAATTTTTCGCGCTAAGCGAAAGAGCGCTTACCAGTTGCGCTTGTTGGCGAAGGTGT
>DATDSK010000266.1:0-13278 GCA_035291325.1 Bdellovibrionota bacterium
CGGACGGTATTCCGGTTTGTCTTTCAAGCCCGAGAGTGAAATCGCGAAGAGCGCGTTCGCCGTGACGACGCAATCAACGCTGTTCTGACCTGTTAAAATCACGCCACCGTCCGGATCGGCATAGGTCGGAGGCTGCTCATCATAGAGCCAGGTCATATATGAGCCGGTATACGAGGCTTGCCCGGGATAAGCGTCGTACTTCCATTTTTCGCGGGGGTCATCAAGAGAGCAGTGATCCATCGCGGAAATATCTTTGAATAGCCCTTCCGTCCCGTTTCGGGCGACCAGTTCGCGGCATTCGCGGATGGTCTCGTTATAATGCCGCCCTTTGCGGTTCGAATAAATATCCGTGTACCGATTGATTGCGGAGCCGAGGTCAATCGCGGACCTGAGTCCCGCAACCTCCTCTTTTCGACTCTCCGGCTCCCTCCAGGATCCTGTCTTGGTGATAAAAATACCTGGAGGCGATCGCAAGCGCCGTATCATCCGTGTCACTCGGCACGTCAAACAGAACATCAAGCCCGAGCTTGTCATTTTCCTTCGCGAAAGCGACATCGAGCCACTTGACGTCGGCCGGCATGAAATTGAGCCGGGTGGCCTGTTTTATCCGTGAAGCCAGTTTGACCTGCGAACCGAGAAGAACGGCGTCAAGATTCAGCGGTCCGATCCGATCGATGGTTCCTAGCGAGGGGCCAAGATTCGCCCAAAAAGAATAACCCTCTCCACGGCGATGAACCCGCAGATTATCCATCGCGAGTTGGATGGATTTTTCATGCTGGAATTGGGGAATCGCCCTCAGATCGATGAGCCAAAGAGGATAAAGAACCGCGGCCGTGGTGAACATGTTTGAATCGAGAAACTTGATCGGGCTCCGGACGCGAGTTCCGAATAATTTGAATGCCGGTTCGATGTAGCTGTCCCAGCCGCCATTGATCCGCATTTCGCCTTCTTGCTCACGGTTGCAGATGTACTGATCTTTCGAAATCCGCGAACTGCAGTCGGCTTGTTGGTCGAAAAGATAATTCAGCGCGCCGACCACGCCGTCCTGAAGAACGGAATCAAAGGAAGGAGCGGATTTCGCCGCTGTTGGAAGAACAACGCTGACCGATAATACTCCCAAAACACCGAAAACAGTTATCCACACAGCTTTCACAACGTCCACCTTCCGCGAATTGACAAAGAGCACAAAGCGGGCCACTGGCGCTTCATCCAGCGCTATTGGAATTACGTTGTACCGTCGAATACTTATTTTGTCGGCAGGCGAACTCGTTCCGGCAACCGCATCCCGTGTGCAGACAGACACACCAGGTGTCTAAATATTTGACAACGTGAAATCATATCGTTTGACGCCGTCTTCACCATCCGGACCGTAGGTGACCTCAACAAATCGAACCCGCAAATCCTCTCCCATCAGGATCACGGTCGAAGATACCGTTCCGTAAGAGGGCGAACAGATATAGATCGGCGAAACCATGCGTTCCTCCTGCAGAGTCAGGCCGGTTTTCGGCAGCGCCGAATCCGCAGGCCGCACGTCGTCGCGAAGCAACTCCAGCAGTGACCCGACCAGCGGGTCACCTGCTGCTGCCTGGCTCACCTTGCTTCGCCCGTTCTCCGCCAAAGCACGCGCAAAAGCGGCCTTGCCACGCGTTACCTTCGGCCAATGACTGTCGAGAAAGTGATTGCTCAAACCGTAGATGCCGGAATGGAGGTCTCGAAATTCCCCGGTCACGCTGCTGAAATATACGAGCTCGCCATCATAAGGACGCCCCAGGATCAGATTGAAATCGTTATATTCAACGACCTCCGTCCGAAGCGCCTGCAGATAGGCGTCAGCCGTTCCTGCGTTCGTAAGAAAACGCGTCGTGATTTCCCCTCGAGTTCGCGCAGACGTTTTGCGCCGGGTCGGATCGCGAAAGTTGCTCAGAGCGGCAATCCTTCCCGTTTGAGTCATTCCGAGCCAGGTGCCCCCTTTTTCAAGATCTCTCCCGGCGAGAATTCCGAGATCCGGCCAAAAGCCGGCCGGAAGCGTGGGCCGCCCGTAATGTTCATCGCGATTCATCGCAAGAACCAGCTTAAACCCGGGGGTATACCGATAAGAAAGAAACAGAACACACACGCGCCCTGCAGCTTGCAATTAGGAATCCACGCTACAGGTCCAGCCAGCTACAAATCCAAAATGATCGGCAGTACCGTGGGTTTCTTGCCAAGCTTCTGGTTGAAAAAACGGCGAAGCTCGATTCGAACTGTTTCCTGAAGATCCATGGGCGGGTTCCCGCTCCGAAGCTCGTCTTCATAGCGCAAAACAACTTGTCTGATCAGATCTTTCGCTTCTTCAATCAAGGCGCCTTCCAGATTCTCGTGCGCCAATCCCTTTGAGATCATCTCGGGCCCTGAGATGATCCGGCGGGTTTCGGCGTTTCTAACCATGATCGAAAAGACCACTCCCTTTTCGCCCATCTGACGCCGATCCTTCAGAACCAGCTTCGAGACATCTGAACCCTCCCGTCCCTCGACCAGAACGCGAAGCTCTTCAACATGCTCGGTAACGGCGCAGGATTCGGGAGTCACCGCAATCAGATCCCCGTTAACGGCGATCGTGACATTCTCGGCGGCAACCCCGGTTTCACGCGCGAGATTGGCGTGATGAACCAGGTGGCGGTACTCGCCATGCACAGGAACAAAGAATTTCGGGCGAACAAGTTCGAGCATCTTCTTCAATTCAGGACGGGTTGCATGACCGGAAACGTGGATGTCATGGACCGATTCGTAAAGAACTTCGGCGCCTTGTCTGAAAAGATTGTTGATCATCCGCCCGATCGCCTTTTCATTGCCGGGAATGAACTTCGAACTCATCAGGACAAGATCGCCCCTCTGAAGCTTGATTTGCGAATGCTCGCCATTGGCGACCCTGATCAGGGATGACCGGTATTCGCCTTGGCTTCCGGTCGAAATCACGATTACTTCACTGCGAGGAAAGGAATCAAGATCACCCAGGCTGATCAGGACCGACTCGGCGCCTTGAAGATAGCCCGACTCCATCGCGAGGCGCACGTTCTGCTCCATACTGCGCCCGGACAGCGCAATGCGTTTCCCGAGCCGTTTCGCCAGGTCGAAGACCTGTCCCATCCTTCCGACATTAGAAGCGAACATCGAAACGATCGTTAAACCCCGTGCCTTCGCGAAATGCTGCTCAAACTTGCCGTAGATGACACTCTCGCTGAGACTGTGTTCCTGCCGTTCGACGTTCGTGGAGTCGGACATCAGAAGAAGCACGCCTTCGTCGCCCGCCTTCGCGAACGCGTCGAGATCGATCATCTCGCCGTAAAACGGATTCGAATCGATTTTAAAATCTCCCGTGTGCACGATCTTTCCCACGGGCGTATCGATGATCATCGCCGCGGCATCGACAATGCTGTGATTCACGGGGACGGTCGTGATCTTAAAAACTCCCAAATCGATCCGATCGCCCGGCTCGAAGGTCCGTAACTCGACTTTGTTTTCGAGCCCATGTTCCTTCAAACGCTCACGAATCAGGAGAGAACTGAAAGAAGATGCATAGATCGGGGCCTCGATACCGGCTTTGAACGCGAACGCGAGCGCGCCGATATGATCCTCGTGACCATGACTGATGACAAAAGCCTTAACCCGGTCTTTGCGTTCTTTGAGATAACTGAAATCTGGAATAATGAATTCGACGCCAAAATGATCGAGATCCGAAAAAAGCAAACCGCAATCCAGCACCATGATCTCGTCCTGATACTCGAACACGGTGCAATTCATTCCGATCTCGCCCAGGCCACCGAGCGGGAGAATACGGAGTTCGTTCACTCGAAAGCCCCCTGACCTGGTTCTTCGCCCAAGCCCATGGCCACTTGCCTGACCCGCGCGGCGAGAATCTCGGAAGCGATATCGGTCTCTTCCCCGACGACAAGGTCGGCATACTGGCGTGTCGGCTCGAGGTACTCGTGATGCATCGGTCGGACCGTATCATAGTACTGTCTGATGATGCTATCCAGGGTTCGTCCCCGCTCCCTGACATCCCGATGCAAGCGACGGATAAAGCGGATATCGGATTCGACATGCAGATAGACTTTGACGTCGAAGAGATTGCGGATTTCTGAATCCCAGAGGGTGAAAATACCTTCCATGAGAATGGTCCGGCACGGCCCGACGAGCCGCGTTTCCGGCAGGCGCCGACTCCCGCGAAACTCGTAAATCGGAGTGGCGACCTGCTCGCCCGCCTTGAGCCTTGAAAGATGATCTTTCAGAAGCGCCCAATCAAAGGCATCGGGGTGGTCGTAATTGGGCTCCCCGTGTACCCGAAGATGTGACGGGAGCGACGGAAGATAGTAGGAATCCTGATGTAACAGAACCACACTGGGGTCCGTGACGCGCTTCATGACTTTGTGCGCGAACGTGGTTTTTCCAGATCCGGAGCCGCCCGCGATCCCGACTAGAAACATGTTTGTCACCCCTTCTGCTGGCCCCCGATTTGGGTTCTCGCGGGACGATTGGCCCGCGCCCGCTTCTTGCCGCTTCCTTTGAGCTGGGCACGAACCTTATAAATACCGGGGATCTGAGAATATCCAGCAAAAAAGACACGCAAGGCCGCTTCTTTGCTCAGAGTGCCATCGAACGGCAATCGGAGCTGATACCCGGCCGGAATCAACCGCCGACCGGAAAAAACGAAATCCGAGAGCCCCGGATTGAGCGCCTTGAGATCCTGAACATCGAGCTTCAGGAACTCCGATAAATCGTGAAGCCCAATATAATCCGGAATTTTTGCCTCCACATAGCGCAACAACGGATCGCGTTTGATTTTTCCGAAATACTTTTCGGCATTCCGCTCCACTTCAATGGCGGCCAGAAGCTCGCAAAAGAAGTTGCTGCTGGCGAAACCAAAGGTGCGGCTCCGATAAGAACCCACAAGATCTTCAAGATCATCGGTTCCCGTCAGCCGAACGGCCCGCATCATGCCTTTTCGGCCGTGATTGTACGCGGTCACCGCGAGTGGCCATTTTCTAAGCGATTCGTAGTTCAACTTCAGAAGTTTCGCGGCGGCTTCCGTGGCCCGTACGGGATCATTTCTCTCGTCGACGGCATCGTTGATTTTCAGAAAAAGTTTTCCCGTTGAACGCATGAATTGCCAGATGCCGCTCGCGCCCACCTTGGAACGGGCCCGGACATTGAAGCTGCTCTCGACGAACGGAAGACGGGTCAGCTCCTTCGGCAGACCTTCACGATCGAAGATTTCCTCCATAATCGGAAGAAAACGTCCTGACTGGATCAGACCGTCCAGAAACTGATCTTTCTGGCCCAGCTGAAACCGCAACCTCTTGCGATGAGCCGCATTGATGAATTTATTCGGCTCGTTAATCCCGCGATACATTTCAAAAACGCGGCGCTCCTCGGGATTCATCGTTTCCGGGTTCTGCTGCTTGCGATGAACCGAGAACAGAATGTCCTTCCATTTTTTTTTGGCGCTTCTGATCAACCTGGAATTCTGGGGCTCCCCGCGAGCCATTTGAGCGAGTTCTCGCAGATCGACCACCTCATAGACAAGATCAATGTACTTTGCATCGTGGATCAGGCCCTGGCCCGTCGAATACTTGGTATAAACCTGAACCCAGAAATCAACGTTCTTGCTCATGCGATCGTCGACTGAAAACCGCGCGGGAGGCGTGATCTGGATCAGGTTCCCTTCGGGCGGAAGAGCCCAGGGATTCGCGCTCTCGTGCGGCGAAGCTCCGGCAAGGCGATTGAACATCATCAGGAGCAAAGAGAGCAGAAGCAAAGCAAATAAGGGACCGAGTCTGACGAGAGGCATGGTGTCCTTCTATGTTAAAAGCGACGGCGATTCTGGTAAAGGATTCCCGCAAGTGCGCGCGATTTAACCGAGGCTGCAAAGGCCGCCCGACAGGCGGGATGACAGTAACCCGGGTAATTACGATGTCTTACTGGGCGGTCTTGTGGTACGAGGCGGTCTGATGAAGCGCGTTCTCTGTCCCGATCTCCCGAAACCCGGCAAACCGGTTCAACTCGCCGCAAGCGAAGCACGCCACGCCGTCCATGTTCTACGGCTGCGAAATGGCGACACGATCGAAGCCCTGGACGGCAAAGGAAGCGCGACCCCAGCTCTGCTTAAGATTCGTGGTGATTCCGTCTGGCTCGAGTTCCTCCCGGGGGCGCCCCGTCCGGAACCGCAGCATTCGGTGATGGCCGCCTCGAACCTGGTGCTTGAGATGGCAGTTCTCAAAGGCGACGCCATGGAATGGGTCGTCGAAAAATCCGTTGAACTAAACGTGCGAAAACTCGTCCCGGTATTAACGGCGCACACGGTCGTTCAGATGAAGCACAAAGGACCCGAAGTCTTTCAGGAGCGCTGGCAAAAAATAGCCGACCAGGCGCTCAAGCAGTGCGGCCGTCTGGAAAAAATGGAAATCGCGCTGCCGCGGCCGCTTGGCACCACGCTCGAGGAATCGCTTTCGCCCTCCTCGGTACGACTTTTCTGTGACGAGAACGCTCGAAACGGCGCGACTCCGCTCGCGCGGTGGCTCTGCGAGCGGCCTTCGGCGATCGCCGACATTCGTCTTCTGATCGGCCCCGAGGGCGGCTGGAGCCAGGAAGAACGAGAATTCATCACCCGAACCGCAGCGGGTTCGAAAATACTTCACGTGAGCCTCGGACCCCTTGTTCTTCGCGCCGAAACCGCCGCGCTCTTCGGTATCAGCTTGATTTCAGGGATCTTTCAGGCCTATCTTGAAACTAAGCAGCAGGACTAACAAATGATCTGCTCCGGTCTTGACCCAGCGCCTAAGCACGCTTGACAAAGAGACTCGGAATATCGGATTAAAACCATGAAAGAGAGTGGAATTCGTGGAAAGCTCGTTTGAAAATTCCCTGCAAGGATCGCCTCCGACCCAACGCCCTCTGATCTTTCGGCCGATGACGGAAGGATTGGGATTTCATCCTTTTTCAGACGGTCTCCCGTATGCTCCGATCTCGAAGTCGGTCGGGAGATCCACTCGAAGCTCCTCGCCGTCCCGTGCGACCGGCGCTGGCGCGGTCGCGGCAGGACCCGCGATTCCGATTCCCTCGGTTTCCAGAGTTTCCGTTCCCGTGGCCCGTGTTACTCCGAATTCGGTCGCGCACTCGAACGCGATTTCGAGAGCCGTTGCACCACCGCTGCCGCAGGTTGAGCGGCCGCAAAACGGTTTCGGATACGTTCTAAAACGAATACTCGCCTATTCGGTCGACACCGGCTTCAATCTCCTGGTGGGAGGAGCGGCCTTGTCCTGGGTGCTCTGGAACGAAAGCCTCAGTCCCGATGCCCTCCTCGGCCCAGGCATCATTCTGCTGGCGTTGCTTTTTCTCGCTTTTTTCAGCTGGGCGCTCATCACCGCGCAGGAAATCGCTTTCGGGACCAGCATCGGAAAGCGCCTCTTCGGGTTACATCTCCCCGGGAGCGCCTCTACCCTCCTTCTCCGCGCGATTCTTTTCGTGCCGAGCCTGACCTTTGCGGGCCTGGGCTTGTGTTGGGCGCTGTTCGGACGGCAAAAACGCTGCTGGCATGACATCGTCGTCGGGGTTCAGCCGATGAAGGGCTCGCAGTGGGAAACCTGATCCCGATCCGTTCAAAAATAAAATCTCCTGCCGGACTGAAGCGACTGCTCTTTACCGCCCGGAAGAACAAGAAGAAGAACAAGCGCGAGAAGGTTATTTTCACAAACGGGTGTTTTGATCTCCTGCACAAAGGGCATGTTCATTATCTCGAAAACGCCCGAAAACTCGGGACGATTCTCGTCGTGGCCCTGAACAGCGATGAATCCGTCCGCCGCCTCAAAGGTCCGGAGCGACCGCTGAATCATCTCGCCGACCGGATGGAGGTGATGGCCAGTCTGGCTTCAGTTGATTTCGTCACCTGGTTCGAGGAAGACACGCCCCTTGAGCTGATTCGCCTCCTTCGGCCGGATGTTCTCGTCAAAGGCGGAGATTGGCGGCCCGAAACGATCGTTGGCGGCACGGATGTGCTCTCGTGGGGCGGAAAAGTACGGTCCCTGAAATACATCGAGGGCCAAAGCACGACGAAGATCATCGAGCGCGCCCGCGAGAGGACCAGATAGACTCACGAACCTGGGCAATTCCTGCCCATTTTTTATTCACCCCGTCCTGTTTATGATTAAAGGTGGGGAAACGAATGGATATCAGCAGAAACCAGCTGGATACCTACAATAACAACGAGGAGCGATTCGCGACCGCCGTGCGCGAACGACGCGCGCAGCAGGCCGCTGAAATCGAGCTTCTCGACAGCGAACACAAAAAGGACCTCGAAGAAATCGCGCATTCCCAGAAAAAGCAGCTCGACGAAGCCGAAAAAGCATACCGACTCGAACTGAGCCGAAAAACCGAAATACAGGAAAAAAGACTCGCCGAACTCCATAAAGCCAATGAACTCGAAATCCAGCAACAGACGATCCTGGCTGAGAAGGAATTTGAAAAAATCCGGGAGCGCGAGCGCTCGCGCGTAGAGGCTTACAAGAAGAACCAGGAAGAAGCGATAGAACGCCTCCATCAGAAATTCCAGGCCGCGTCCGAGGAAATGCACAAGCACAACCGCGGCTAGCGACGCCGCCTGAGCATCCGATCCACCGGCCCGATCACCCCGAGCGACAGGCCATAGACCAGACAAATAAGAAGCGCGGCTCCCGAGGATACGCCGGCCACCTGAATCGGCGCAAAGGACTGAAGGAACAAGCTCCAGACAAAAATCCAGCTGAAAAGTCCCCAGACTGTCCCCAGCGCGAAAAGCGGGCGCGGAGCATTGGTCCTGACAAATTGGGAAAACAGGAAACCGAGCAGGCCGGAGAGAATTTCATAAAGTCCGAAGCCCAGAACTATCGTTCCGAGCCTGAAGGCAAGGTCAGTCGCACCAGGTCCAAGGAGGGGTGTCGCGGCGAGCCTCACCGGGAACCAGAAATCGCCCCGTACGAAACCGGAGAGTAACATCGCCAGGCCCAGCGAAAGTACGCCGGCGAAAACCCCCGAAAGGACCCCGCTTCGCCAACGGATGGGGTCACGCCGGAGCCAGCTTGAAACGAGTTCTTCTTCCATCGCGCTGGATCTACCCCGAACACGCGAAAACGTCGAAACTTATCTTACAAGCTTACGTTGAGAGCGGCGCACGATGTGATCCTGGACCCAGCCGAAAGAGGAAAACATGAGTCCGTCGCACATGATCAAAGGAATGATCAGGAGCGCGACGCCGGCCAAGCTGCGGAAATCACGGATCAGGAGATAATGTCCGAGCAACCAGAATACCGAAAGCAGACCCCATGTCGCGAGTGAGCGCGTCAAAATATGGTGCCGGATCCAGCGTACGCCCTCCGCTCTCAAAGTAAGAAGAAGCGAAGCGAAACCGATGGTATTGGAAATCAATACGTAAGAAAGACCTCTCAAAACACTCGCCCCGAAAAATTTGATTTCGAGCAGAACCGTAAGAACCGCGCCAATGATACCCACGACCCAATGCACCATAATCCCTTTATACACGATCATGGCTTGGATTTCTTCTCCGTTATCGCTTTTCAGCTCTTTACGGTAATACTGACGGATGGACCTCAAAAAGAGACTTGAAGGAAAATCCGTCCTGATCACCGGTGCCTCGTCCGGTATCGGGGCCGCGCTTGCGCGTGAGTTCGCGAAAGCGGGTGCTAAAGTCGCCTTGGCCGCGAGACGCTTGGACCGGCTTGAAACCCTGAACCGGGAGCTCACGTCCTCAGGCTGCTCGTCACTCGTTTTGGAATGTGACGTCACCAGCGAGGGAGATCTTGAAAGCGCCGCAAGGAGAACTCGCGAATCATTCGGCAAAATCGATATCGTCGTGGCAAACGCCGGATACGGGGTCGTCGGCAATGTCGAAGCGATTTCGCTCACTGACTTTCGCAATCAGTTCGAAACCAATGTCTTCGGACTGCTCAGGACTTTCTACGCCACTTGTGATGAGCTCAAGAAATCACGCGGAACGTTCGTGCTGCTCGGAAGCGTGGCGAGCTATATTTCTCTTCCCGGTGCGGCCCCGTATTCAATGAGCAAGTTCGCGGTCCGGGCTCTTGCACGCGCGCTCCGGGAAGAACTCAAGCCCCACGATGTTTCAGTAGTCTTGATCAGTCCCGGTTTCGTCGAGAGCGATATCCGCAGAGTGGATAATCGCGGCAAGCTCCATCTCGAAAGCGAGGATCCGCTCCCCCATTGGATAAAAATGCCGGCCACGACCGCCGCCCAAAAAATCCTCACGGCAATCGCGCGGAAAAGACCCGAAGAAATCATCACCTTTCACGGGAAAATCGCGGTTTGGATTGAAAGACATTTTCCAAAACTGGTCTCGTACCTGGTCGGCCGGGGTGCCAAGGGCCGTCCCGAGCCCGGCCGCGACTAGTCGAAGACGAAAGTGACGGGACCGTCATTGGTCAGAGTGACCTGCATCTCCGCCTGAAAAACACCACCCTGCGTATCAACCCCCATTTCACGGCTGATCTCGATCGCGCGTTCATAAAGGGGTTCGGCTATGGCGGGCGGCGCTGCCGTCGTGAAGGAAGGCCTCCGACCTGAAGAGCAATCGGCAACCAGGGTAAATTGCGAAACGATCAGATGCTGACCCTTGATGTCATGAAGGGAACGATTCATCTTTCCGTTCTCGTCCTCGAAGATCCTAAGATGGATGATTTTTTCAATCGCCTTCCTGAGCTTCTGTTCCGTATCGGTCGCTTCGATCCCGAGCAGCGTCAGAAGCCCTTGATCAATCCGTGAAACGGGCTCTCCCGCAACCCAGACTTCGGCGGCCTTAACACGCTGAATAACGGCCCTCATCGCGGTTGCCTCAAGATTTCCGGGCGTGCTTAAGAGAGGCGTATTGAAAATAGTTCGAGGACGGCGGCGGATAATGAATGCTTTCGACCGGCATGGTCGCTTTGATCCACTCTTCTTTGGCGCTCGATGCAACTGCGGCGCTCGGTGCGCCCCGATAATGGTAGAGATTTCCGTAGCCCATTTTGGAAAGTTCTTCGGCCGTGGTGCGCGCGACGTTTTCGTCTTTCAGGTCTTCGGGGGTTCTCTCGCCGGAGTAAATGATGATCTGATGCCCCAGGTTCGGAAGATAAGCCCTCGCAAGCTCGCGAACCCGATCCGGAGGAAAATGCAACGCGCCCGCGATGTGCATTTTCTCATAGGCCTGGATCGTGCCGACTTCCAGGAAAACGACCGTCTCACCGTTGTCGATTTTTGAGCGAATTTCGTTAAGGCTGATTTCTCGAATCATGATACTTTCTTAGCACAATTCTTTGGTTTAGATATGACTTCTTCGGACACCAAATCCATCGCACGAGGCAAAGTTTTGAAGCGGCTCGCCGTTCGCGACCATTCGGTCGCCGAAATCAGGGCATTTCTCGCCAGAAACGGGTTTAATGAAACGCTGATTGAGAACGTGATCCTGGAATTGAGGACAGAGGGGCTGCTAGATGACCAGCGATTCGCGCGCGCCTTATCCGCCAGCTGTGTAGCACGCGGAAAAGGACCGGCCTATATTCTGGCTAAATTGCGTCAGAAGGGCGTTTCTGTTTCAAGTCACGACGCCAAACAGCTATTTCGGGAAGTGATGAGCGAAGGAGAGGAAATGGAACTTGCCCGCAAGATCATCGCCAGGAAATACCCCGAAGCGAACCGGAGCATGAAAATCTACCGGCGTGCGCATCAGGCGCTGCTTCGAAACGGCTTCAGCACCGATCTGATCCGAAAAGCGCTCGGAGCCCCGCCCCTTAGCGAATAAAAACTCTTTGCGCCACGTTATTGTCTTTGTAGCGGTCGCGTCTGAGTTTCGCCTCACACCGGACAGGCCATTTTCCGGCGGCGAGACCGCTTGCAACCCAGGGTATCCGGACCTGCACGCGTTGATCCGGCTTGAGTGCGGGTACCGAAGCCTCGCCAATGGGCGTCCAGCGCTGTTCATCGCTTTCAAAGAGAGCGTAACCGTCACGCACTCCCGAAGCGCAATGGACCTGCCCGTCTCTGGAAGGTTTAAGCCCGAGATTTTCCACCTCGATCAGGAGATGGGTCTTGTCCCATTCGATTCCATACTCGAGAATCGCGAGATCGGGACCGAGAGTCTTCGACGTCTGACCGACCCGGAGGTTCTCTTTGGTCAGTCTTTTACGGCTCACAATGTAATCAAGAACGGAGCGCCAGGCCTCTATACCCGTATCCTCGAGCTGAGAAAAATCCAAATTGAGCTTGAGCTTTTCCCCGCCAATCTTGAAGGCGCGGATCAGGCCGTCGGTCAAAGCGACGGAATAGCGGGCGTGGGGATCGAGCGGACGTTCCCCGATGGTGATCGAACGGACAATCTCGAAAAACGAGGGGATTCCGCGATGCATGCCGCCGATCATCAAAGTCGGATCCCACGTGAAGTGAAGATTATCGGAAAATAACCAGCCCAAGGTCCAGCCCGGGGGCATGAACCCATTCACGCGATAAAAGATTCTAAAAATCGCCTGCAAATCGCTGCCCTTTGCATTCCAACGATGGAGCGTCCACTCTTTTCCGGTATCCGGATTATAGATATGCGGCGCGATGTCATGGACGCTCATCAGGGTAATGGGTCCTCGCGGAACATCCGAGCCCGTAAACCCGCTCTCCTCCAATGCCACGTCGGTTCCGGTCGAAGCACGATACGCCCTGACCATCAGTACGCCCATCGAACTTTCGACCGTGTCCTGATGATGCATATCGAACTCAAGCTCGCCGACGATGCGCCCTATGTCGTCTCCGAACTGCTCGCTGAGTTTTTTTTCCTGCTCGAGAACGAGTTGTGCGATCACCGGATCTTCGGGAATATCCGGAGTAACGGGATGAAGCGTATATTCCTTCACACGTAAACGGCGGACAATCGGATCAAATTCAAGATCCGCCTGACCGAGAAAGGCTCCCCATTTTCCGCTCTCCACGATCGAGACTTCACGATCGGGCCCTTTGATCATGACAGGATGAGGCTTTTTGCGATGGGAGTGTCCGCTAATGATGAGATCGATCCCTTTCACGAATTTGGCCATCGCCTGATTCATGAAAAAATCATTGTGCGAAATGACGATGACGGCGTCGACTCGCGGACGGATCTCGTCAACGAGTCGTGCTGCCGCTTGAATCGGATTGACGGTCTTGATCGGTTCCAGAAAACTGTCGAAAAGAATCGATGACGTCGCGATCCCGATCACCCCAATTCGAAAGCCC
>DATDSK010000267.1:0-11939 GCA_035291325.1 Bdellovibrionota bacterium
ACGTCAGGCGATCTATTACAAGGTCGCGGGCGCGGCGGAGCCTGCGTCCTACACCTTTACTCTGAGCGCAAGCGTGAAGGCAAACGGCGCGATTTTGATGTACTCAGGCGTGAATAATGCTGACCCGTTCCTCGCATACGATGGAGTTGCAACCACCTCCTCGACTTCGATCACGGCTCCGAGCGTGAACGTCGGGGTCGGATACGAGAACTCGCTGCTATTGACCTTCTACGGCATCGCGACTGATGCCTCGATTACACCGCCTCAAGGGGCGTACTATCTCCTCGCCGAGAGTGCGTCCACGGGCGGGGCGGTCAGCTCCCGTACTCGCGGCATCGTCAGCGGTCAATACGTGACCGCGACTGGGGCGACCGGCAGCAAAGTTGGAATCGCCAGTCTTGCGGCCGACAATGTAGGTCAAACCATTGTTCTCGGTGCGAATCTCGCGCCCGCTAATCCGTGCGCCGGCAAGGTGATCGGAGAAGCCTGTGGCGGAGGTATTTACGCGGGCATATTCAGGGGTGAGCGTTTCGCGGTCATGCCGGGAGGATGCGACGGAACCACGACGAATCCAGTTTGTACTGATGGAGCAGATACGGCGGCGACACTACGAACCTGGCGGGGTACTGGCGGAGGAGACATGGACATCCCCGGCGTGGAGATGTTCGAACCGGCGACACAAGCGTCAACCGGCAGAGGAGAGGTTGAGACCTACTATATTACGATTCATAGCTCTATCACGTCTGATTCCGCTGCCCACTATTGTTCGGATATGGTGTACGGAGGCTACGATGACTGGTATCTGCCCACCAAGTCCGAGCTTGCTTACATCTATTGTAAGTCGAACGTGATTGGAGGTTCTCACAGTGCTTCCTTCCCGCAAGAGCACCCGAATTGCACGATTTACGGCGGAAAAACGGCTGAAATCAATTGGGTTCTTGGCAGCAAATCCGAGTACTGGGCCTCGACGGAATATAGTAATAACAACTCCTGGGGAGTGGACTTCCTGACTGGGGATGAGGCTCGCCATCTGAGATATAACAACTCGCCGGTTCGTTGTATTAGGAGGTTTTAAGGCGGATAATCAGGGTTACATATGAATAAACGTACTTTTAGGACTTTGTCCCTCGTGTTGGTTTTGGCGTTTTCACAAACGGCATTGGGCAAAAGCAAGTCCTCCCTTAAAAACTCGTGTGCCGACCCAGACTTAAGTCGTGCAATCGGTCAGGCTAACACGATTCTTCGCACCAGTCTTCTATCGGAAAAGAACCTGGCTGAACTTGTCAAAGCTCAGGCTTCCAACTACAAAAATTCTCTTCGAATTCATAAAGTGTCAGGGAGTATTTTGTTCTTAGATCAGGTGCTAACGGCTGGACTAGCGATTTGGACTTTGCCATTTTGGGGCGCGGTGTTCGTTGGAGGCACGGCAGGCAGTCTGGGCGGCGATTCAAGCAAAATGCCAGAGATTGGAATTGATAAAGAAGGCCGTCCCGTGTGGACACGAAATGCCCCGGAATTAACAGGGACATTTATGCCCTCTTGCCTCAATGACAAGTGTCGTTACAAATTAAATGCGGAATGGGATGAACTAAACGATGGACTTGAGTATAAAAATCAAAAACTCTCCTCGCTTCAGAAAGTGACGAACAAGAAAGACTTGATTGAGACTGGTTGGAGTTACAGAGAAGCGTTTTTGCAATATTCCCAAAACAAGGAGCGATACGAATATGCAAAAATTTTATTGCCGCTTCTTGTGAATTATTGCAAGAAACTTGACCGATTAGACGTCAACGCCCTAAACGGGAGTCTAAAAGAACTCCGGAAAGCGTTGAGCTCTCCGTCGTACCTGGAAGATGCCTTTGCCACGCGCCAAACTCGCAAGGTTTTGAACGATATAGAGGACGGCGCCAAGACGCCGGCCAAGAACTTTAGCATAGATGTTCCCTCCTTAAAGACTAGGAGCCAGATGATGCGAATCAACGAGAATAGAGCTTTAGAGCGGGCCTGAAGAAAAGGTGATGCAGGACTCAGATCCCAAAAACCAAACACCGGCAACCTCCAATGGAAGTTGCCGGTGAAGGTTACTGCTGATCGGTCGTAACTATCTTCGAAAGGTAACGCTAATCGTGTGATTAGCCGTCACGTTGCTGAAGGTATAGGAACTCACCGCTCCTTTTGAGATCCCGTCGACGACGACATTCTCGATGCTGTACTTCTTGAGCGGTTTGATCGTGAACGTCTGACTTGCTCCTGCCGCGACGCTTACCGAACCAGAAGGCGATATCGTCCCGCCAGAGCCGGCGGAAGAATTGATTATGAAGGAGTTGATCGGTGTTTGAGTGGGAGTCGGCGTTGGACTCACGGTGCCGGGCACGATCTGTATTGCGCTGACCTTGGCGTTATCGGCTACCGTTACGAACTGGATCTTAATCATTCCATTCGTCACCGTTACCGGCAGCACCACGTCATACGCCGTGTTGATCCCGACTTTGGCAAAGATATCGAGATTGCTGATTGCCGTAGTCCCGTTCACAAGCACATTGAAAACGCGTCTGCCGGCAGCCGTCCAGTAGATTTCGGCAAACTTCAATACGATGCTGTACGTGCCGTTCGCAACCGGGATGTCGTAATAGAAATTCCCGAAACGCTCGTGCTGGTACAAATAGTCATCCACTGTTCCGCTAATTGCGGCCGTAGTGGACGCCGTGCTTCCTCCAACGAAACGGGAATCCGCCTGATATGCGATCCCGGTCGAATCCGTGAAGGACGATCCCCCTGCGACCGCCGTGAATCCGGTGGGTGCCGGAGTTGCAGTCGGAGTTGATGTTGGGGTCGGCGTCGGCCCCGGCGATGTAGCCGGGTCGATCCTGATTGCGCTCACTTTCGCATTATCGACCAAAGAAATGAAATCAATCTCGATCGTGCCATTCGTCACCGTGACCGGCACAATGAGGTCATAGGCGGTGTTAGCCCCGACCTTTGCGAAAATGTCGAGGTTCGCAGCTGCGCTGGCCCCATTCACGTTAATGTTGAAAATACGCTGGCCGGCGGCTGTCCAATAATTTTCGGCCATTTTTAGAGTCACGTTATAGGCGCCATTTGGAACAGGGAAATTGTACGAAAAATCCCCGTAACGCTCGGCCTTGTAGAGGTAGTCATCCTCCGTACCGCTGATTGGGTCGCTCGAAAAAGCCGTAGTGCCGCCGCTGAAATTCGCGTCATCGCCATACGTAAATCCTGAGCTGTCGGTGTAAGATGTCCCGCCCGCCACGATGGCCAGACCGGAAGCAGGCATCGGGGCAGTGCCAGAGCCGAAGGGCGTTCCGGTTCCGAGCGCCGGGGCCGCCGGATACATCGGCGAAACGTCCGGCCCGATCGGAGGCCACTGGACGGCAGCACTCATCCAAGCCGGCTTCGCCGTCAAGTAGAGTGATGCGGGGAGTACCGGATCACTGCCGGCATTCGGCACGGCGCCGTTATTCACGGAGTCCCAGTTGTTGTGCCTCAGTGCCGTCGCGAGCACTCCTGGATCATTGCTCGTCGGAGAAGTGTCGCCGTCGCTATTATACCCGAAGCGGTAAATCGAGGATTGACTCAAGCTAATCGACGCGTTTTGAAGTTCATACGCGCGCTCGACACCCGGCGTTCCGATCACATTTCCTATGAAGCTGTGAAAGTGCTGCCGGGAATGAACGTCCATGTTCCAGGGGCCGTTTATCTGCCCCGGCTGGAGCCTTTGTCTATTTCTGAAGTAGACCTGGTGGCTCGAAGTTCCCCAAACCTCGTCAGCGCGTAATCGCCCGGTTGTATAATTTCCCTCAATCAAATTCATAATGGGGTGCGCACCGTGAGCTCCGATTGCGGATAAATTCCAATTCGCGGCTCCGGAATTGTATAGATCGGTGATGTAGTTGTAGGAAATCACGTTGCCGGAAGTGGCGCCGTTCATCATCATTCCGGTCGTCAGGTGATAAATTTGGTTATTTTCGATCAAGTTCGCCGAGGCGTACGGGTTAAAGTATATCCCGTAGATTCCGACTCCGGACGGCGCGGAAGCGGAGGGCTCGTGTAATTTGCATCCGCGTACCGTATTGCGATAAGTCGTAAAAAGCTTCAGTGCCGTCTGATGAGAACCCAAGACTTCCACGTCCAGGAGCCAGGAATTGGAAGTGCCCCTCATGACGACTGTTCCGTAATTGTCGACTTGATTCGCGTTGCCGCTTTGCATGTTGTCGAGGGTCATGCTCTCGACTCCGGCGCCTTCCAGAACTCCGACGATTTTCGTGGCCTGTGGAGTAAGCGACGAACTGTAATTCCAGTACAGAGGAATTTCGAGGGTCGCGGTTGTTGAACTCGGAATACCGACAACCTTTACGATCTGCCCGAGCGACCGCGTGCCGCTTGAGCGCCCGCACCAAGTGCAGGCGGCGTTGTTGCTGCCGAAGTTATCAACCGGAGGCGAGGCATTCGGATTGTTGAGTTGGTCAATCAGTATCAGATCACCGGCGGCCCAGCCGTGCGCGCTCGCTGTTATGATGGTCCTCGAGCCCTTGGAGAGCCCTCCTGAAATATTGACGGACGATCCTAAACTGTTGCTTGCAGGCCCGATCTTCAAGAAGTAGATCGACGTCGTCCCGGCGCCCTTCAGGATCGTCTTTCCCATCCCGGCACCGCGGAGTGTGATGCCATACGGGAGCGCAAGTGGCGGAGTCACATTGAACGTGCCCGCGTTGAGTTTCACGACATTTCCGCTCGATTTACAGCTTTCAATCGCGGCTTTGATCGTGGCAGTGTCGTCACCCCCGGATGGACTCAGGGTCGTGCAAATCGTAGTTCGTGCAGGGATGTCGTTCAGAACCCCTACGTTGCCTTGCCATACGACTGAACGGTCCGCCGGAAGGCTATAAGTGGCCCACGCTGAAGGAAGCCCTGAAGCAAGGGCGATCCCAAGCATAATAGAATACGTGAAAATAGATTGAAGTCGCATACGACGTCCCCCCTCGAAAGTATTAACAAAAGCCCCACCCTGTGTTCATAATCAGTATACGAGAAAGTCTCCGGAAAAGGAGTGTGTCAGCCGTGATTTTTTATGAATCAATGAAATCGGTCGAGCCATTCCGAACGAACGACGAAAATCACTGTGACGTGAGAAACGAAAAGAGCGCCGCAGCCGTCAGGCCAAACCAGAAAATCAGCTTCGCATCCATCGTAAAACTATTGCTGCGCAAGTTGCCGTCGATCGTCCGAATGGACTTGAGTTCAATATAGGGAATTGGCGCTCGCCGGTACCAGCCGATCACTTCAACGTTTTTTCCCGTGTATTGATTCGAACGTAAAACGGCGAAAATGAGCTCAAAAATCCCGAGCGGTTGTGTGTAATCAACGAAGATCTGGCCCGTCCGGTCCTGGAGAACGAAATCTTCGGAGAGCAAATATCCGGGAATTCCTCTGCCCAGAAGCTTACCCTTCACAGCGACCGGGATTCCGCGAATCGGAGATACTTTCACCTGCCTCAGTAACGCTCCTATGGATGAAGGTAAAGCACCTCCGGCTCTATAGGTGAAGAAATGTCGTGCCAGTCCGCCCAGCGCGAAACTCAGAATCACGGGCGACCAAAACAGATTTTTCATGGGGGCTCGGGAGAGCTCATAAAACAGAGCCGCGCCCGCGCACGCGAAAGGCAAGCTGTAGAAAAATAGATCGACCAAAAATTCGTCCCAATAACTTTCGGGCTTTCGCAAATCGAAGGTGATTTTGGGCGGGACCCCCATCGCGGCACTCTGCTGCGAAAGCCGCGTGATCCGTTTCGCTATGAGGGGGTGGGTCGACGAAAATTCGAGAACCGAAGCCCAGGGATTCCAAAGATCCCATTGCATGAGTTCCTGGGCGATGGTCCCGGTATCGTGGGCTTCCGGCGGCGCTGCTGGGCGCCGTATAAAGTGCCAGTGCCTGCGATTGCTCATTCTCGCTGATTCCCATGGCTTGAAACGCGCGCCTCCATTGGCCTGCTTCCGCGGGAGAAGTGTCGTCCGGCTGCTGCGCCGCCAACCCGTAAGCGATTTTCAGTAGCGCGGTCGAAAGCAGATTCGGGTCTCCGGTCACCGTGCCGCTGAAGCGATCCGCCCAATATTCCCGAACCCGGGATACGAAAAGAACCAGGTATTCAGAAATGATATAGGCCAGGTACACGACCATCGCGACGGCGAGTGCCTGACCTTTGCCCTTTTTTTGGCCTCCTTTGCCCGCTGTTTTCTTCAGCATCCGATATAAATGGTAGAGCACGATCGGAACAAACTGGGCCGCCGTCATGACAACGAAATCCCAGTGTGTGATGTGGCCGATCTCATGAGCGATGACGGCCTTGAGTTCGTCTGCCGTGAGCCGCTCCAGAACTCCCCGGGAAAGGACGAGCCGGGCGCTCCAGGGCGTGCGTCCGTATGTAAAGGCATTCGGAGCCGAGTCCCGGATGATCCCGAACTTCGGAAGCGGGATTTTTTCCTGTTCGCATAATTCGACACAGAACTTCCCTGCCGACTCAGGGAGATCTTTCACTTCGACCCAATCCAGTGATCCGAGATATCGAAGACTGATGTCCAGTGTGACCGGTCCGAAGATAAACTGAACAATGAGAATTCCCCCAAGCACCCAGGCGAAGGTGTCCCGAGGGAGCAGGCCAAATTCGGAAAGGAACATCAGAATTCCGAAAAGCAGCGCGTAAAGACCGGCCATCGAAAAAACGGAAATCATGCCGAGAGACGGGAGAGCCGGGAGTGTCTGAATGAGCCGCGTCCGGAGCTGAGGATGCGACATGGCTGCGGCGCTTTTTTCGGGAGTCCGAAGAGGAAGGCCGTACTCCAATTGGCGGAATGCCTGCTCAGCGAGCCAAAGGCCCTTGCAAACCGGACAGTGTTCCGCGGCAGTGTTCACGCCTGGAAGCTTCCCAGTGAAGAGTTTGCCGCCACAACCTGTCGGGCACGCATGAACCGTCTTTTGGGAATCGCTGAGACCGGAGCTGTAGAACTGAAAGAGCTCTTTCCTGTTTTTGACCAGGAAGTTGATTTCGCCGTCCTCGAGCCACACTCCGCGGCAGGACGGACAGAAATCCACTAGAACTTTTTGAGGAGTGAGTCCTTCGATGAGGAAGGTGTTACATGAATGACAACGACGCTTGCTTTCGTTCATAAAAGGGCTCCAAAAATTCCTAGCTTTCCCAGCGTTTCCGTTTCATGTACTGGCTTGCTTGCTGGTGAATCTTCTTCCATCGCGCTTTGGTGTTTCTCCCGTGTTCCCCGGAATCACGTCTTTTTTGATATTCGACTTCTTTCTGTAATTTCACGAACCAGTTCCAACGCTCTTCAGAGAGCGAGCCGTCTTCACGAGCTTGTTCCACGGCACAGCCCGGCTCCCCTTGATGATGACAGTCGTAAAACTTGCACTCATCTGAGAGCGCGACAATATCCTCGTAGGTTTCTTTAAGCCCTTGTTCGAAATCTCCAAGACGGAACTCACGCAGACCTGGGGTATCTATAACGAGGGAACCGGAGGGCAACGCAAAGAGGTGACGAGAGGACGTCGTGTGTCGTCCCTTGTCCTCAAAGCCACTGATCGTCTGAGTCGTCATCACCTCATGCCCCATGAGGCCGTTGAGAAGCGTCGATTTTCCGACGCCCGAGGAACCTAGAAAAACGAAAGTTCTTCCGGGGGTGAGCCGTTCATGGAGTTCGGCAAGTCCTGAGCTCGAGCGAACGCTGATGGCGTGAACGACGATGCCGGGCATCGCCGACTGTATTCTGGCAAACAGGGATTCATGGTCAGGACAAAGGTCAATTTTCGAGAGGACAATTTCCACTTCGACTCCACCGTTTCGCACCGCGGTCGCGTATCGCTGAAGACGGGCTGGGTTGAACTCGGTGTTCGCGGAGGTCACGATGAGCGCGCAATCGACGTTTGCCGCGAGAATCTGATCCTCCGTTCCGCGGCCCGCTTCCTTTCTCTTTATGCAGGTTCGACGGGGAAAGATCGCGTGAATGACCGCGCGCTCCGCGTTCGGCTCGCGAGAGCAGAGAACCCAATCACCTACTGCCGGCAAATCCAGGCGTTCCTCGGCGAGGTAGCGAAGCTTTCCGGCTATTACCCCGAAAAACGTTCCATTTGGGTTCGCCAAGTGAAACAAACCGCGTTCTTCTCCAATCACGCGAGCGGGTGCACGAGACAGTTCAGGTGATTCCTCCAGTGACCGCCGACGATAGGATTCAAAAAAGCCGTCCCAGCCGAGATCGGTCAGGGAACTCCAGTGATTTGCCTCTAATGGTTCCATTCGCTTATGATTATACCTGGTTTTCGCTAGAAGCAGATTAGAATGAATCCACGTCCAGCTGTCCGAAGCTGTTGGAACCCCAGCAACGGACGGCGTCGTCGGTAAACAGGGCACAGGCGTGCTCATTTCCCGCGTGAATCGATCGAATTGCGGAAGCGCCGCTGAATTCGAGCGCCGGGAGCGAGGCTCCCATCTCATCCGGCTCGTCGCCGCGCGAGTTGGTGTCCCCCAAGCCGAGCTGACCCTTGCCGTTTTCGCCGAAGCATTTGGCTTTGCCATCGGCCAGGATTGCGCAGGTGAAGAAGCTTCCGGAGCTGATCTGTGACACAAAAGCCGCGGGGCCGAAATCGACGATTGGAAGATGGTCACCCATTTCGCCGGTTCTCAGGCCGTAGCCTCGTGTCCACTCGCGATAGAGCGGATCAAAACACGAGCCCGAGTTGCCGAGTGAATCGAGTGCCCAACAAGTCCCGAGCGTGCCATGATAGTTCACGCCCCAGCATTTCGTCGAGGCGTCGCTCAGGAGCGCGCAAGTGAAGCCGCCCCCGGCCGAAACGCTCAGGACTGAGCGCCCGGTCCCGACATTCACGAACGGGAGGTCGTCGCCCATTTCGGCCGCGACGCGGCCGCGATTCGCGAAGTCCCCGAGTCCGAGCTGGCCGTAGAAGTTATCGCCCCAGCACTTCAGTTTGCCGGAATCGAGAACGGCGCAGCCGTGGCCGGCATTGATCGTGAGCTGCTTCGCTTTGGCGCCGGTACCGAGTCGGAGCCCCGGGAGTGCGTCGCCCATGTCGCCCGGAATTGCGCCGCGATTGCGTGAATCTCCCAGGCCCAGTTGGCCCATCGAGTTTTCGCCCCAGCATTTGACGGATTCGTCATCGAGGAGGGCGCAGGTGTGAGAGTACCCGAGAGCGATCGCGAGTGCCCTTCGGCTTGAGCCGAGATCGACGACGGGCAGGTTGTCGCCCATGTGCTGCGCGAGCGCGCCGCGATTCAGAGTGTCGCCCAAGCCGAGTTGCCCGTAGTTGTTACGGCCCCAGCACTTGACGCGGCCATCGGCGAGGAGCGCGCAGGAATGCCAGTAACCGGTCGCGATCGAAACCGCAGAAAGATTGTCTCCGAGATCGATAAAGCCTCCCGGGCCTGCTTGGCCGTAATCGTTTCTGCCCCAGCACTTGACCTGACCGATGTCGTTGATCGCGCAGCTATGGTCGCCTTTGGTGGCGAGTTGCGCCGGAATCGTCGCGCGGGCTCTCAATTCGGCGAGATGGATCGCACTCTTTGCCCCGTCGTAATAGCTGATCGAGAGACTGCTATTCACTTGTCCGGGGCTCGTCGGCCTGAATTGAATCGTCAACTTGCACGAGGAGCCCGGGTTCAGCAGTTCGCCGCAATCCTGCGAGACGAGATGGAAACCGGAGGGCAAGCTTGCGAACATGATCGAGCTCGCGGTCGCGGTTCCTGTATTCGAAATGGTGAGCTGTCTGGTCATCTCGTTTCCGACTCGGACACTCGCGAAGTCGACCGGCATGCTCGACAGCATCGCCGCCGCGAGAGCCGTGCCCGTCAGAACGGCTTGCGCCTGCCGGGTTCTCGAGCCGTCAAAATACCTGAGGGCGAGTGTTTGCGAAAAACTTCCCGTCTGTAACGGCCGGAAAGAAATTTGAAGTCGGCAATTCGCGGTGACTGTACCCGCGCAGTCAGTCGAAATAATCGAGAACGGGGCGGCGACAGAATCAAGCGAAACTTCGGTCGGAGCGAACTCTCCGGATTTCGCGACGATGAAGGATGCCGTCGCGGAATGACCGATCAGGATTTGGCCGAAATCCTTCACGCTCGGGCTGAATTCGAGTTTACCGGGTTCTTTGCCGCTCCCCGCGAACGGGATGAGGAGATCTTTCGAATGTCCGGCGCCGTCATCGTAGGTGATTCTGATGTTCCCGGTCGCGGCTCCGCTTTGAGTCGGAACGAACTGGGCGATCAGGTTGCAGCTGCCCGTGACGGTAGCTCCGCAGCTACCCGTTCCCGAAAGTTCGAATGGGCCCGTGACGACTGTATTGAGGATCGTCGCCGATTTCGAGCCGAAGTAATCGAGATCGATCGTGAGCGGTTTCCTGTTGCCGATCACGACGGATCCGAAATCGACGGTTCCTTTGCTTCTCGCGGCGAGCAGGGCGTCTTCGATTCCCGTTCCGGAGATCGCGTAAGAAACGCTGACGACAGTCGCGCCATTGTCGTATTGCACCGTCAGGAGTTGTTCGACGGTTTGGGCCGCGACCGGCTTGAAGCTCAATTGAATCGTGCAGCTCGCGCCCGGAGCGAGGGTTTTCGGAAAAGCTCCGGTCGTGCAACTTCCGCCGAGAATTCTAAACGGCACGTTGAGCGAGGAGATCCCGTTCATCTTGAGATTCGTGTCGGACGAAGCGGAATTCGAAACCGTGACGGTCTTTTCCCGCGTGTAGTTCAGGGGAGTGTGGGGGAACGGATCGTTCGCCGGCGTGAACGTGAGGCGGGCGGGTGAGAGGCCTTTGCCCTTCAGGGTGAGGGTGAGCGTCTTTTGAACAGTTCCGTCACTGTAAACGAGAGTGAATACCTTCGAGGCGTATCCGCGAGCCGATGGCTTGAATTTAAGCTTGATCGTACAGCTCGCCGAAATGGAGTTGCCGCAGGTTCCGGTTCCAGGGAATCCGGCTTCGTTGTCGTAGTAAAAATCAGGGCCCTCAAGGACGGTCACGCTCTGAATCATGGCTGGCGATAATCCCGTATAGTTCAAGGTAAAGGTTGCCGTCTTTTCCTTGCCGATCACGATGCTCCCGAAGTCATAGGAGAGAGTGGTTGAGCCGCCCGCGCCGCCCCAGTCGATATTCCCGTCGCTCGTCGCATCACCTTTGATCGGGAGGTCGACGAGATTCGGGCCAAAGCCATCATCATACTGGAGCTTAAAATTCTGTTCGAAATGCCCGGCCGCGCGCGGCGTGAATTTGAAGCCGATCGTGCAGGTTTTGCCTGGGTCCAGGGTCGCGCCGCACGTCCCGCCGTTGAAGCTGAACGGGGCGGCGAGAGCGGACTTCGCGATCGATTTCGCCTGAACCTCACCCGCGTTCGTGATGGTCATGGTCGCGGCTTTCGAGCCCCCGACCGGGACTTTCCCGAAGTCGAGCGTGGCAGCCGAGAGGAGCGCGGGACGTTTGCCGATTCCGGAAACGGCGAGTGGCGCGGTCTGCGGGCCGGTTCCGTCATGGTAGAGAAGTTGGATGACGGAATTGAACGGCCGCGCCGCGCTCGGGACGAATTTGATCGCGACGGTGCAGTCCGCGTAAATGAGGGTGGAGCAGGTTCCGCCATCATAGAAGAAGTCAGGGCCGGAAAGGTCATTCCAATGGATACCGGTCGCCGGTTGCCCCCCGAAGTAACGGACCGTGAAAATTTTCGATGAGCTCGATCCGAGGACCACGTTGCCGAAGCTGTGAGTGGCTGGCTCGAAGACAAGCTTCGCGGCTTCGGTTGTTCCTCCGACAAGTTGAACCGTGATCGCTTGCTCGGAAAAACCGTCGAAGTATCCGATCGAGAGATCCTGGGCGAAAACTCCGGCAATATCGGATTTAAAAGTCAGATTGATCTT
>DATDSK010000268.1:0-25707 GCA_035291325.1 Bdellovibrionota bacterium
TCTTTCGTACATGGAAATCTCAAATTCGGAGGAGCCACTGATCGGGTCGATGAGGAGGCTGTCGTTAACTCGGATCTGAATTTTTTGGAAAATCCGAAACTCCGTATATGCAGAGCTTGACGATTCTTTTGTGGCGATGGAACCGGCATTCACGTAAAAGTGGCCGTCGCGCGCTTTCCGAAGTTTTAGAATACGGTCAAAATGCTCATGAGCGCGAGCGATCGGCGCAGGTTGGCCGCCATGCGGAATCATGTCCTGTTTGTAAGAGTAAATGGCAATTTCAATGTCTTGGGCATCTTCTGCGCCGAAAACATCAAAATACACCGGTTGAGCAAGCATCAAGGTTGTATCGGCTCTGCCGTCTTTCGTGTAGCGCATGCATCGCTGATTCAGCTGGTAATTAATGTCTACCTGAACGCCATCGCTGGTGCTTAGATTAATTTTCTTCCAATCTGAAGCGATAGCTGAGCCGGTCATCGTGATCGCCGAGACAAATGCAAAAAGCGTTAGTGCCATACGGGTTGACATAAATTTTTCTCCTGAGTTATTGGTTATAAGTATCGATTGGCGCGTACGGCTATAGCCCAGTTCGCCTTAAGGTCAAAAAAATGCCCGACTGAACGGCTGGATATCAGCACTGAATGGACAACTGGCGACGTTCCGTGAGGACATTCATTCGTACGTAAACGAGTGCATTGCGGAGCAAACTCAGCAATTAAATCGGCAAACATGGACCCAGAACTTTTTACAATTCTAGCGAGCTTTTGATAAGTTCAGACCAAGCTGGATCGTGAAATAATGCGGCTGCATGCCTAGCAGTGAGAGTCGACGAACACCGGGGCCAACGCTTTGTGAGTATACCAACGGTCCCTTGGGGTAAGAAGGCCAGAATTCCCCAAGCGAAACGCCGGCGAGAATGAGTTGGGCGCCATTCCCACATGAAGTATGCGAAAGTCAAAACCCGCTTGCGAGTAACCCTCGGCGGGAAAGTAGCCGATGCTTCCGGACCCACAATTTTGTACGAATGAATTCGCTACTCGCCCAGATACAAAATATAAAACAGATCAAATCTGAGGGGATTCTGAGCGAGCCATGGAAGGCGAAAGCGAAAAGCGCTGGAAGCGCGTCCCCGACACGATTTGATCTGTTTTATATTTTGTATCTGAGTGGAAGTGGCTGGTTCGATTGAGAACGAAAGATTTCGGGTACTTAAACCCTCTTTTGTCCTAATCATAGGACAAGCTCCTGCGGCATACAATCCTATTTGTTCGCCAAGTGCGTTCTGAATCATGACTTCTTTCTTAGAAACATCGCTTGCTCTTGCAGCCCCTGTGCTTTCTTCAATTCAAAAGCGGACTTGCTATAGCTCGGATCTGGAATCTTATTCCTCATCCCAATTTGTGCAAGGAGCTCCTCCAGCGAGATGCCAAACGCACCAAGGCTTAGGCTCCCGAGGGCTTTAATTGCTCGAGTGTCTTTGGTGCAGAAAAGGTGGTCGTCGAATCGTCCTGTAAGTAATAATGCGAGCGCTTCCTGTTCGCCGTCGTCAATTCGGTTGAGAAGGTTCGGATTTACCTTGTCCGTAAGCGCAGCGATTTCCTCGGCAGAGGCTGAAAGTTCTGTGACCTTTCCACGGGCGACATAGGACTTCAGGTCGATTGAGACTCGTGTTCCATCCTTGTTTTCAAAGAAAAATACTTCTGAATGTAAGACAATGGACGTAACTCGTATATCAAATCGATCTACAAGCGAGTCCCAGAGGTTTGTTGCGAATGCGCCAATGATGACGTCTGCGTCAAATATAACTAAGCGCGATTTCATTGTTGCTGACTTCCGCAAGACCGACCTGCTTTAAATGACTCGTGAGCGCAGACAGTGGCTGCTTTAGAATCTTTGCAAGCCGCCCCCGGCTAATCTCGCCGTTTTCATACGCAAGATATGCGAGTCGGATAAAGCGATTGCTAACATAGACCGACTTTCGAGTCTCGGCTCTATGTTCTCGATCCAAAGCGCGAAGGGTATCATCAGCTAGTGCTTTATTGACTGACTCTGGTGGTATGACGCGTTGATTTGCCATCCTCCAAAGCAGGGCTTCAAGGGAAACTCCGAATTGCTGTGCTATTGCTACGATCGTAGCCTCGCTCAGTTTGCCTTCTCGCGCTAGAGACCTGATTTCCCGCCGTAATGGCTCTGATGGGACGAGGAGTCCTGCCGCGAAAGCATTGGCTAGCTTTTCATTGCGATCCCAGGCCGTTCTATCAGACAAGACCCGCTCTAAAATCCGGTCGCTCCATGTAATTATATGAAATAGTTCGTGGGCGATGCTGAAGTGTTGCCTCCATGCTGGGTCGGTCGAGCTGACTACAATACACAGTCCGTAGTCTGAAACGCTGGATGCGGCAGGTGCTCCATCTAAGCCGTCGAAAAAGAATTTCACTCCATATTTTTCTTCTAGCGTCTTAACGATCGACGTGGCGGGATAGTCACCGAGACCAAGTTCGTCACGGATCTCCTCGGCTAAAGCGTATGCATCGGAGTACCGGAAAGTCGAAAGGTCGATCTCCTTATGTGGCAATTTTCTGAATCCGTCAGGGTCGATTGCGTTTAACTCTTCGACGAACTTGTAATCTTTGCAGAGCCGAATGAATTCGGCTTCGAGTTGCTCGTGGTTTTCGGGTTGCTGTCTCCATAATACGAGTGGTTGGGTTGCAGTTTCTGGAGCACTGGGAAAAAAGCTGCCCATATCGAGTCTCAGGACTGAGGAAATTTTCGCTAACTCCCATGCTTTAAGCTCGCGCTCGCCATTCTCTATTTGGCCAAGAGTTTGCCGGTCCCATTCGAGATGGGCTTTCCTAATAAGCTCGTCCTGAGTTAATTTTTGCCGATTTCGCTCATCCTTGATGCGTCGGCCGATGATGTCTTTCATTGGCCTCTCCTTGTGCTTGCTGACGCCACTAGTCTTGCAAGAAAAGTATGCATCTATAGTGCTATAATTGGCTTTTTGAAGATTTGATGCAAGAAAATATTGCTTAAACATCATAAGTAGCTGGTTTCTATTGTTTTTTATAGCTGAATATGTCGACTACTTTTTCCATAACTGCCTCGTCGGTCGGTATAAAGCTCAGCCGCTCAGTCGCTCCCCCTTCGTCGATTCCGGCCAGCCGAACGTAACGCTGCATGGTTTTCATGTCCTTCCAGCCGCAAATCTTCATGACCACCGTCGCCGGAATTCCTGAGCCAATGAGCTGGGTGGCGAAGCAGGCCCGCAGCGTGTGGAACTTGATCGAAGGAAGGCTGTTGGCCTGACAGAACCCGCGCAAGATCGTTGCCTGCATTCCGAGGCGCCAATCCGAAAAGGGGGGTAGCAGCGGATCGTCTGGCGCCTTCTCCTCAATCTTCAGGTCGCGAATCAGAAACTGATAGAACTCGCTGGAAACGGGAACCGTTCGCCAGTATCCCGCCTTCGTTGGGCCGATTTCTTTTAATCGCGCATTCCAGTTCCGTCGCACGCGGATGAAGCCGTATCTCCGCTTGTCTATGGGCAGCTGCTCTTGCTCCATCGCGGTTGTGCGCGACACGATTTCGACATCACTGCGCTTCAGTGCTTGGAGTTCTCCGCTGCGACAGCCGGTGAATACGGCAGCAACCCATACTGGGTACCAGGGGTGTTGCTGCTCCTTCGCCTTTCGTAATAGGTCTCGAATTTCCTCGACTGTGAGAATCTCTGGGACCTTCTCTTCGCGATCGACTTCGATTTCGAGTCCGTGAACTGGAGATTCCTGGACTCCGACGATCAATCGCTCTTCGATTCCCCATCTATAGATCAAGTTGATAGTATTCTTCAGGTGTTTGCAGAAGGAGGTGGATTTCCCTTCCTCTCGGGCAAAATTAACAGCATCCCGGCCGTCGCCGCGATTCAGGTCAGACGCGGTGCGATTGAGCCATGGAGTTGTCCAGTTTCGGAGGAGAGCGGTGTAATCTTCGATCGTTGTGCGGGCGTAACGCTTTGTTGGATAGAGTTCGTGGTGACGTTCCCATCGGTCGATAACGTCTCGCCACTTGATTCCTTTAGATTCTAAGCTTGCGAGCTTTTCGGAGAGTTCGCGGAAAAGGCGTTTCTCTTCAGTCAGGGCGTGCTTTTCCGAGTCGAAACCGACAATGCGCTTTTGCACTCGGATGCGACGGTCCTTGCGACTCCGGAGGTCTACGTAGACCTGCCAAAGCTCTTTTCCGTTCTGTTCGTATTTGGTGACGGCCATGAGTCCTCTCCTCAGTAGGTAAGTGAGGACTCAATCATTCGGTCCAGTTCAATCCTTCGAAAGTAGAGCCGGCGCCCCAATTTTCTAGGCTTGATGTACCCCCGATAAGTCAGAATGCGCAATGCATTCACCGACCGCCGAAGGTATTTCGCAGCATCCTTGGAATCAAGCCAGGTCAGGTCACTGACGGACTCGTTCCCATTTTCCCGATCAGTCGCGAGTTTCAGTATATCCATGGTTGTCCTCTCTTTCTAGTCTCGTCTTTGAAGCTTGTTTCTTGGGTACGAGGTCCCATTTGCCTTGGTCGGCGGGGTTCCGCGGTGCGGGCTGCGATTTCTTAGACGAAATGTGGAAATTCTCCGCTGAGAGGTCCCGGGCCTCTTCGGCGGTGGTTTTCTCGCTGGGGGCAGAAACGGGCGAGCGACGGCGCCCACTCAGGGGTTCGCGTTCAATCTGGGGGGTCTTTCCAAACGCTCGAAAACTCTTGGGAAGCGGCAGCTTCGTCAATCGTGTGAGCTTCTTCGTCTTGATCGAAATGATGCACTGGCCGACCCCGAGGTTTTTGATCCGGTCTGGGCCGATAACAAACTCCATTGTTTCGCGGCTCGTGCCCTGGCCGGTTTTTGAGCCGCTTTGGGTCTGATGAGTGGTCTTCACGGTGGCGCGGGTACCGAAGAATCGCGCCCAGAACTCAGAATCATCCGGGTCGTCCTGTCTGAACACGATATGGACGTTGCAGAGCCCCAGAATTTGCCCAGCGAACTCTTGGCTAATCTTCTTCAGATCGGAAATCGTCTGATGAGCAATATGGATCATGAAATTCGACGACCGCCCCTTGTTTAGGAACGTCGCGAAGCTCTCCGTGGCGAATGCGTCGAATTCGTCGATGTAGACCGAGAAGACGCCCTGCTGGTTCAGGGCCGGGAATCCCTTTCTCAAACCAGAAATCAGGATCAGCTCTTGAGTGAGGACCCGTCCTACTCGCGAGCTCTGGACCGAGCGGCCTTCGGTCGGCAGATCCACGAAAAGAATCTTGTTCCCAAGAACGATATCGAGGAGCGATATCTCAGGCTGGCCGTAGCGACTCGGTTTGCAAGCCAGAATTTCGGCCCATTCACTTTCAACAAGGCTTCCGAAGTCGAAGAAGAGACCTTCCAGTGCGTCGTTCTTTTGCTTTTCGGCAAGGTATTTCAGTTCGCGCACGAGATCAGGCAGCGCAAAACCGGACGGCTTCGACTGTGTGAGGCGGTTGAACGCCTGAATGAGTCCGTATTCACAGGCCTTCGCATAGTACGGTTCAGAGTAAATGTTGGCGTTGAGGAACTTGCTTTGAAGTTCGGACGCGTTTCCGAGTCCGCAAGGGTTCCAGATGGCGCTCTCCTCGGGGTAGGTGGCCGAGATCAGGTAGACGTCCGACTCTCGTCCGACGGATTTGGCAAATCCCCGGACTTCCTCGTACAACTCCCGATCGCCCTTCGCGTCGATAATGAAGCACCCGCGTCCGCGCCGGATATCTTCAAAGATGAGGCTCTTCGTCGCCTCGGTCTTACCGGAGCCAGGAGAACCGACAATATGGCAGTGCCTCACCCGGTCGCTGTCGCGGAGCGCGATACTGCCGAGTACCACCTGGTCGGATCGCAGGAACCACAGAAGCCGGCCAAGCCGAAGCCCACGAACGACCAGGCTGAGGAGCCTCCACGGTACACCGTGCTCAGCGACAATCATGAGGAGAAGAAGAACTCCCAACCCTCCAGCCAGCCCGTATTGCTGCGGAGTCAGTTGCCAGTGCCACGGCCAAACGGGAGAAGAGAAATCGGGTAACACGTCAGAACTCCTTTTGTCCGAGCAGGTCGAGCTCGCCCTTGGGGCTATGAATGAGGGGTTGGCCTGATAGCAGCTCGCTCCAAAGGACGACACCGCAGGGTTGGTCTTCCGGCGCATCTTTCAGGTAGCGTTTCAAAGCCGTAAAAAGATTCTCGGTGGTTGCCACGTACAGAATGAAGACAATGGAGGGCGTTTCCTTCCAGCGCTCCAGTAGGCGCAAAAAACGGGTCCGGCCCTTATCCGAGTTTTCAACTTCTATTGCGATGCCGCGTCCGGTCGGAAAGAAGAACAGGCCGTCTGGGATCTCCGGGAACTCGCGAATCTTGATTGCCCTCTCCGGTACGAACTCGGCGTTCCAGAAGTCGAGAAGGCGCAAGCGGCACGAGGTAACCAGGGCGTCATGGAGGAGTGTTGTCGGATTGAGGGTACCAGGATCGCGAATTTCTCGTGCCCCGCTTGCCCTGGCAATTTCCCTTCCGCGATCAGTTAAACGGTAAATTGGTTGAACACCAAACTCAGGATAATTCTCTCGTTTCAGGACGTGTGCATCACATAGGATCTTCATTCGTCGGTTGATCCTTCGCTCTGCTGTGTTCGAAAAAGACCGGCGGATGTGCTCTTTGGTTAAGAAAGTCTGCTCCATGCAAACCTTCAAAATTCCTCGATCCCGGTCCGAAAGAACAACCACACCCCTACCTGTATTGCCTTGCGCGCGCACTTCGCGCGCGAGAGGTGAGCGTATTGCGATTGGCGAGCTGCGGACAGCGCCGACCCCGGCCACGACAGATGTTGAGGGGGCGGGGTCGGCGATGGGAGCAGTGAGCCCGAAATCGCAATTACCCGAACCGATGGCGTTTTCGCGCGCGCGGGTGGGCCTGGGGGTGGGCAGGGTCGGGCCCAGGTTTTGGCCCAGGGGCTGGCCCACCTTAGCGGGAGTCGAGGGCAAAGCGTTGCGGGCTGTTTCGATGGTGTTGGTATCGGATGAATGCTTCATTTTTGCGCTCCTTTCTCTCCGTTCTGCTTCTGCTGAGGGACTGGCTCCGAGACCAGTTCCGCCGGCTGCGTGATGCGGTAGACACGGTGGGGTTCATGAAGCGATCCGTCGTCGGCGACAGAGTCCTTTTCGACGAAGCTTTCGATCACGACAGGCGTCAGTCGTTGCTTCACGAAATCGGGAAGCGGAGCTTGCGAAGGTGCCAAAGAGCCGGCTTCGTTTGACGAATTTGCTCTCTCTTTTTCGGCGAGCCGATCCTTCGATTCTGGGATCTTTCCGTCGTCGTAAGTGAAGAGGCCGATGGCCCCTCCGAGCAGTGCGCCCGCCAATCCAAAGATCAGAGTGTTCAGTCCCTGGCTGTCCTTATCGGGGGCAAAGGTGGCCCCTGCGGTTCCGCCGGTGGCGGCGCCGATGCCAGCACCCAGAAGGAATCGCTTACGCGGGCTTGCACAGCCGGTCGCTAAAGTGAGGCAAAGGAGAAGAGTGAACGTTTTCAAAATCGGACCTCCTCATCGATGTAGACACTGACCGGGGTATCGGCTTCGACAACCAGGACCGGCTTCTCCTGGGTGGACTCTTCAATCAGGCGCTTGGATTGGTCGGCCGCCGTTTGGGCGACTCCCTGAAGGATGGCATTGCGTCCGGTGGGCTGGACTTGGGAGAACCCAAATGCTGTCGGACTTGTAGATTGCTGCGATGCCGCCAGGCCGGAAATGAAGCTCGATGCCATCGCGCCTGCGACGGCCAGGGCCTTCCCGGTGAAGACTTGTGCCTCCAGGCCGTAGGCTCCGGCCTGGTCCAATGCTCCCGCCTTGATCGCGGCGACCCTGCCAGACCGGAAGACCACGCGGTCGAAGTCAATCTGAAGGCGCCCGGGCGTACCGGACTGCCTGGCTTTTCCTAAAACCCGAAGACCCGAGAATACTCCTTGGCCGTTATCGAGCGCGACAATAGCTGGAGAAACTTCACCGCCGACAACGAGCCGAGTCAGCGTTTTTCCAAAGAGCAGTTTGCCGGCTGGAGCGCGAAGCCGAGCAAAAGAGTCGTAGACGTGAAAGAGTGACGGTGCACTCTTTTCCTCGGCGGCTGCTCCGATCGGACCTCCTGGGAGGCTTGCTGGATCGGGCTTAGGTGGCTTCTGTATTCCAAATCGCGCAAGCTCCTGGTCGATCGACTTCTCGCGATGTTTGACCCGAGCCAGGTCCTCGTTATAGCCGGCGAGACCAGCCTGACCGATCAGAAGGCTTGAAAGCGCGATGGACAGTGTAAGGCGATACCGCATTTATCTGCCTCCTTGTAAGGATTCAGCCGGCGCGTCCGGAAAGAGTGTCATTTCCATAGGAAGATCTCCTTCGGAATCCCTTTTCTTCTCGATCCGAATCTTGCGCGTAATGGTCCCGGCGGAGGTTTCCAGAATGAGGTTGGTCTGGCCTTCGAGCGCGGTGGGCTTGATCAGCACGCCACAGCCTGTTTCCTTGGGAAGCGCTGAAAGCTGAATAAGGCTTTCGTTTCCGACCGACGACAGCAATAGTCGGCCCTGACATTTGAGTTTCCTGACGTACCCCGGACGCAGGACAACGTCGATTGTGTCGAACGGGTTGAATGCCCATGCGCTTGCGTCAAAAACGGTCGCGACGATCAACAGCGAAACACACTTCTTCATCCGATTATTCTCCCTTTAACGATGCCAGCCGCTAGGGTGGCCTTTTGAACAGCGAACGATACTGCCTTGTGGCTTGGGTCGAGTTCCCCGGAGAGGGCACCTGAAACAAAACGGTGAGTAAAAGTGGGAATGGAGAGATAGAGCAGGATACTCAGCGCTTCGATTGCAACGATCCCGACCCCAACGCCACCGGTCGCCTCATGCGCGGCCCTTGCGAGCGGAAAGGCCGCGACTTGGATCAGCCGCAGGACCGGTATCCAGAGGGCCAGCTCAATAAAGAACAGGACCGAGTTGAACATGAACTTGGGAAAGATCGGAAAGAAGCCAATCGAGAGCGGCGCCAGGAAGGACAGAACCTTCCAGAAAATGGCTCGGGCATTTTCCAGCATGACCGCAACAACAAGAAATAGAAGCTCGGACAGGCTTTTGACGACAGCCCAGACGCCGGTCCTCCAAATCTGAAGTAGGATTTCGGGGATCGCCGCCTTTCCGCCCTCTGCGTCCGTGGTCGCTGCGGCCTTCTCGTATGCTTGCGATAGGACCTGTTTGATTCCGTCCGGATCACCTTTTTGGGCAATCCATTCCGTGAGTAATCCGGAAAGGTGGTCAAGGCCGGAAATAATGGGGATAAAGAACATAAGTCCCAAGAAGCCGATCGCGATTCGTTCAAACGGAATACGAAGCTCTCCGTTCCGCTGGTGGATCAGGAGCGCGGCTCCAAAGCTCAGGAGTAACAAAGCGCGGCCAATTCCAAGCAGGCTAGTGGGATCCAGGGCGACGGCGGCGGTGTTCATCGAGAGGCCCCCTTGGACTTGACCTTGCGTCGCTGCGTACTAACGACCGGCCTTTTCGCAATTCCACCCCTGAAATAGTCGTTTTGGGCCTGAGTAGACGCGTTCTGCTGGGCTAAGAGGGTCTTTTGAAGGTCCAAAGTCTCGGCCTGAAGTTGAATCAGGTGGGCCATCCCCTGAAGCTGAACTCCTTGAGCGAGCATTTGAGAGCTTTCGGCGGCAGCGGTGATCTGGGCCGCCCGTCCAGGTGACGCGGTTCTGGACTCCGCAGCCAGTGCGCTCCCGGTTCCGATCATTTCCTGGCCCATTCGGTACGAGGTGTCGCTCTGAATGGCCGCTTGGGAGATGGAGAGGTCAGCGAGGGCGAGTTTCAGCTCGATCACTTCTTCGGCCCTGAATGCGAGGAGCCGCATTTCCTCGATTTGACGATTGAGACTGGAAATGTCCCGAACCGAGCTAGGTTCGAGACCTTGAGCGCGGTTCACGATCTCTTCCACGGCGTCGATTTGAGCCATGGCCCGATCGATTCCGCGGTTAATCTCAATCAGTGCATTTCTTTGCTCTTCCAAGACGCCCACGGTTTCGGAGAGGCGTTCGAGTTCGGTGATTTGTCCGGCCACGAGCTTGACGAGGGCAATGTTCTCCTCGCCAAAGAGCGAAGCGTAAGCCGTACAGGTAAAAAGTGAGAGTGTGGCTGCGGCACAGGCGATCAGTGGACGCATGAATCCTCCTGCTGTTGGCGTTCTTTCACCACCTCCCGACGGATTGTGTCGGTCCGGTAGAGCTCGTGCTCCTCGTCGGTAAGCTCAAGTTTTCCGATTCGAGAGAAGAATGGGGTTTTGATAAGGCATTCAGCGAATTTTCCCTTTTCTTGGCGGAGATACCGGACCCGTTCGATTTCAGTTTGATTGAGCCCGAGATCGCCCGTGTATTTCGCAGGGTCTTCGCGCTGTCTCAAAATGACTTGGATCGGGGAGTTCTGAAAAATGGCCTGGCCGTTGCGGTCACAAAGAAGGTCGGAAAGCGATTGCGTGATAGCGACGGCCGCGCCGTCGAGTTTACGAAATTCGCGAAAAGCCCGCTGCACCAGGACAGGCTCGTCCTTCAAAACGCTCCAGCACTCATCCATGACGAAGTAGACCGGATGGGCAGACGGGCGGGATTTGAGGAATGTCTCGATTGAACCCAGAAGCAGTTTGAGTGCGTCTTTCTTCTCGGCGTCGAACAGTTCGGAAAGCTCGACGCCTTGAAATGTGCCGACCTGATTCAGGGGATTCAAGAGCAACGGAATGGCATCCGAAAGCTGTTGCTTTGTTTCGGGTTCGAGGTATAGCCCGCCGCGTTTCTTCACAAACCGGCGAAATGATCGGAGGTGGTCGATAAAGAGGACAGAAAGCGGTACCCCGGCGTCCGCCATCCGGCGGAGAATCGTGACCATGAATACGGATTTCCCGACGCCCGAAGCGCCGTTCACATTGATGTGGAGGGCTGAGAAGCTGGGGTCTTGGAAATTCAGGGCAAGAGGACGGCCGCGCAGTGTTTTAAGAAGTGCTCCCGCCCGGCATAGCGGGTCGCCAATATTCGGAATCAGATCGGCCCCGGTCACCGCCCGCATAATGAATGAGCGGTGGAGTCGCTTCCTGCATCCAAGGGCCGATAGGACGGCCAAGGCCTTGAAGAACGGCTTTGTCTCTTCGATGAAAAGCTCAGGATCGAGTGTGAGGGGCTCCGCTGATAGGATCACGACGCTTCCCTCGACCATCCACTCAGCGCCGCTTGAAAGTTGCTGCGCGACTTGAGTGGCTTCTTCGAAGGTAACATCGGAATCAATGTCGCTGACGGAGGCAGTTCCCCGCGCTGAGCGCTTTCGGGATGACTCGATTCTTGCTTTGATTTTGTGCTGGTCCAGACCGCGGAACGTCGAAATGATCCGAACGGGCGTCTTTAGCTGCTCGATCAGAGAGAACAGAAACTGCGGGTCCGTGGCGTAGGGGAGCGAAGCTAATGAATAGACGTGTTCCTGGTTTGAAATGAGACCCTGAGTCATCGCATACAGGCTCAAGCTCCATTTGGTGCCTGCCCATCCTGAACCAGCCTTGATTTCCTGGATTGCCGCTCCATCAGCTCCGATCGCGGTGAAAAGGGTATACCGCTCTCTGGGTTTTAAGCGCCGGAGCCGGACGCACAACTCTTCTTTGCATCGAATCAGGTCAATTTGATCCAAGGTGTCAGGCGGAACGACAGAGATTCCGGAATCCAGCAGTTCCGCCCGGACCACCTGTTGAGGGCGTCTCAAAACGAGCTCAATCCCAAAAAGGATCGATTCGTCCCAGCCGGTGCGCCCGATCCGAGCCAAGATGCGAAGTGCGGCATATCCGAAGACCGCTACTGCGAGCGTCGCCATATTTGCCGCGAAAGAGCCCTGTCCCAGAAATTGCACAACCGATACCGCGACCGCCAGGCCGAGGAGTCCCGAGAACGGGACTCCGAAGATCAGCGCGGGCCGGAGAAGGGTCTTTTTTGTTGGCTCAGAATAGCTTCGCATTGGGCGCTCCCGCTATTTCAACTGGGCTCTTAGGAATGCCCACACGGCATTTACTCCGAGTAGGGCGACAATTCCGATTGCAACCGTCTTGGCCTTGTCTTTTGCCTCGGGCTTATCCTGGGCAAAGGCCAAAGCCGTTTCGCCGCAGTGATATAGAGCGAATATTGGCATGATCCTTCCGAGTACTGACGTAACGAGGCTCGTGAGAGTCGCTTCGAAATCGGCGGCGTAAGCCAGCGAGGGGATGAGTGCTAAAATGACAATCCACTTTCCATTTTTCATGTGGCGGATGCTCCTTCTTCAAAAGAGTTAAAGTCCGGTTCGGAATTTTCAGGTTTTTGGCGGGCAGCGGGCAGTAGTCCGACAGGGCAGATCTCGTCGGCCAGAATCTCAAAGCCCGAAGCCCACTCACCAGAGTCACGTTCAAATTTGAAGGTCTTGAGCTTTCCGTAAACCGTGACCCGACTGCCCCTCTTCAGGCCTGCTTGGGCGCGGGCGGCGAGGGAGCCAAATGCCTTGATCGGAAACCAATTGGTATGCGCGTGTTCGTATTTGCCGGATAGCTTATTGAATTGGAAGACGCCCTCCGCGAGCGAAAAGCTCACGACGCCCTTGGATTCGGAGTTCTTCTTGTGCAGCTCGGGGTCATTCCCGAGATTTCCCGTCACAATGATTTGATTCGGTTGCATGGCTAGTCTCCCCATTTGCTTTCGTTGGTTGACCCCGAAGTGAAAGCTCCGGAGCGTGAAATCAGGACACCGTTCACATCGACGACGGGGTAGTAGGTCAAATACAGCGGACTTCGGCTGAAGCTCGACGCATTGGGCCGTTCGCCCGGTCGATACTGGTCCGGCGTAAGGTCAACTGCATTGAAGCCGTTACAGCCGTAGTATTTGGTGCCCTCGACAGTGGAATAGTTCATGATCCCGCAGGGGATGTTACGGCGCTCAGTGGCAACTCGATTCACGATCGAGAGAACGGGCTCGCCTTGGTAGCCATCCGGGAACGGCTTGCAGTAGTTGTTGTTCTTGACCTTGAAGCGGATGGATTGGCCGGAAACTTCCTTGAGCAGCGCAAGAGCCAAACAGTCCACGACCTTTCCGTCAGCCCAGCGGAAGCGGAGAGTCAGTCCGCTGATTACGTCCTGATCCGTATTTCCGAGAGGCGCATTCACTACATTGTTGTTAACGGGGGCCGGAGCGCTGAAGTAACGGGAAATCCGCAGGTCCGAGATCTGGTTTTTACAGATCGGCTCGTCCTGACCGGTTTCGCAGACCTGCTGTGTTTGCGAACAGTAGTCTCCCCATTCGTCGCAGCCGGTCGAACCGTATTCAAGGCAAACGCCAGGATCGGTGACCGGGATGCATTCCCGACGGACGCTGCACCCGCCGAAAAGCCCAAGGCTGAGGCAGCCCAGAACCGAAACGTCTGAAACGGTATTGCATTCATTTCGGGTGCCATACTTTACGCAGCCCGCCTTCGGGTGTTTGCAGAAGTTCTTGTACTCCGTGCATTGATTTTTATATTTGCGGCAGGCTGGAAGGGCTTCTCCCGGCTTGTCCAGGCAAACGAGGCCCTTATCCTGAATCTTGGGTTGGGCCTGTTCATCTTCAAATTCGTATTCGTGAACGACAAGGGAGGTCAGTTGAAGCTCATACTCTTCGCCATCACGAACCGTAAACACATCTTGAGCAACCCCCGTGGTGGGCGGCTTTGTCAAATCCTGTCTTTGCTCTCCTCGGATTGCCACGTTGGTTGAATTCAGGATCGGCTTGATGATGGATGACGAATAGAAAAGCTCCCCCTGGCGTCCGAGACTTTCATTAACGACGCGCACCGGGATATCGACGGCCTTAAAAGCAGCTTCATCCTTCAGGACGTAAAGTTTTCCCTTTTCGCCGGTCTTTTCGTCAAAGAAGAGGACTTTCATTTGAGCGAGGGCTGTGTTTTTTGCGCGGTCGAAAAACCGCTCACGAGCTGACCATTTCGCGAGGGCGTCCTGGGCGTAGGGGGCGAGGATTTGATCGGCCTCTTCTGACGTCAGCTCCTTTTTCGTGTCTGGCTGATCCGGCTTATCGGATTTCGTGACCAGGCGCTCCTTCAACTTGGGAAAGAGCTTCGCCGTCTTCACCTGGTAAACTCTGATCTCGTCGGTATAGCTTCCCGCGATTTCGTACATGGCCGCGACTTCGGCCGAGCCGTTGAAGACGTCTTCCGCCAGGAACCGCTCGATGTACTTTCGCGATCCGATCAAGGTGACCGTGAAAGGCTGGTTTGGCTGGCATCCGGTCGGGCCATTGGGCCCGCCAAAGACGTGAGGTGTTACGTCGTTATCCAGCCCGGCTATTTTGATTACGATTTTCTGCGGGCAGGAACCGAGACTCGTCAGCTCGTGGGCATACCCGAATGAATCTTGAAGCTCCTTTTGGATCGAGGCGCGTTTGGCATCGTCGAGATAAAGCGAGTCGGGAATTCTGATTCGACTGGTTGCATACGGAAGTTCCCGCTGGCTGCCGTCAATGAGAGCGATAGGAACTGTTAATGCGACCTGATTATTGGGAAGTTCCCGCAGACTGGCGCGGCCTCCATCTACACTGCCGATCACCAGGACTTTCGGCACAACAAAAGCGCTGCGTTCGAATCGCTCTGACCCTGCGATCTTATAAAGGGTGTAGCCGGATTTCGAGTTGAACCAAGTTACGTTATTCCGCGAGACCTCATTGCGAACCTTCTCGCGTTCGGCGGACGTCATCCGGCTGACCGTGAGATCGGCTAAGTCGCCATTGGATTCTGATTCGGTAACCCAACCGTCACCGAGCGGAGAGGGAGGGGTTACGTCTGCGCCCTTTTCCGGTGCAGTTACGGTTCCAGGGGATGGTGCTGCCGAGTCGGATGATTTTTTGCCGACGCTGCATCCGTTCGCGACGATAAGGAATAGCAAAATAGAAGACGAGAGCTGAATGGTTCGGTTCATTGTAAATTATCCTCCGATAATGGAATCCGTGAATTTGAGTTCGAGACGGGTCGCGTAGCTGTACTGCTTTTCAATAGGCGTTCGATCGGCCTTGCCGTCACATTCGTACCAACCGAGAAACCAGTCCGCTGCATAGCTGCCGTCGGCCTGCTTAATGCCTTTTGCGACGAATTTTCCGCAGGGGCGTGTGTCCTTGAGAAAGAAGCGCGACTGCGCATACAGGGTGAATTGATTTCCCGGAGGCAATACGCAGTCCTTCAGATCGGCAACGCGGATAACATCGCCATAAACGGCCAAGTCGGTCAGGACGCATGTTGCTCGATCGAGTCGCTCATTCTCGAAAGTGAGATAGATCTTTCTGAAATCAACATCGAGGTCGAGGAACTCCTCTTCGCGGTACGAATCCAAGATGAGGAGTTCATCAAAGTAATGGAGTTCGGAAAACTGGCGTTCAACCGTGAATTCCTGGCAGCAGATGGGCACGATATCGATCTTGGGGCCGCAAACCTTGCCGGGGCACGAGGGTGGGGGTGTTTCGCCCCACATCTCGTCATAGAATCCGTAGTCCTTCCCGTCGCCGGCTGTGCACTTGGGAAGGTTGAACTTGCCAAACAGGAGGTCCGACGCGGGAATGGGCTGCCCAAATCCATTGGTGCAGCCGTCCTGGCAGGTCGCCTTGTGGGTGACCTTGGTTGAATACGGCTGATCCACGCGGACGTTTGGCTTCTGATCGATCCGCGTATACCAGGGGCAAGTCACCGTTGCGCCGGTCTCGCTGGTCAGGACTCGCTCTGAGATAACTGGATTGTCGCGGCCTGGGTAGTTCACGAGAGCCGTAAGTCGATTGACTTCGATCAGGAATTCCTGACCGCGTTGAACCTTTCCGACGAGAGTCGGTGCCGGATGTTCGCCGTCGAAGGTTCCGCTGTAGACTGAGACCGAGGTCGTAGCGGCCTTGGCGGGCCGTGGGTCAGCGACTCCAAATGCGACAATTAGGCCTAGAATGGCAAATTTTAGATACACTCCGCCCCTGAAGGACGGAGATTTCCCTGCGCTTTGCATGGATACACTCCTCCAAACGCTTGAAAGTACGTTCGAAGTTTTTGGGGTCCACAAAGGCGGGAGGTGTGCTAGAAGAGATCCAGTTCTTAACGGAACGCTGGGCTCATGGCACCCTCTGTTATCAGCAGAGGTTCCCGCTGTGGGCCTTTTTTATTTTAAGTTGATTCGTGTCCGCCGAGTTCAGGGACACGGCTGCCCTCGATACCGGCAACACGAAGCTCGTGACCGCCGTTGGTGACTGCGCCACAAACGAGGGTGGCCTGTCTATTGGTGGCGGCTCCTGCGGTCTTCGTGGATCCACCGTTGCCACCTTGTCCATTACCGCCCTGTCCGTTCGTGGCTGCGCCTGCGACGACGAGTCCGAAAACGACAGTGGCGAGAATCACATTCAATTTTTTCATAAATTCATCTCCTGGGTTACGGCCTCCTTTTCGCGCAGGCTGGTTTTAAAGGCAAATTTTTTTTTCGCTTTTTTTTCTGGCTACGAAGTGCTACTTCGCAGCCGGGAGTTTTGCCATGAATTTTAGTGAGTTCCTGAGAAGTCTAAAAACGAAACGTGGTTTCGCGTCCGCGCGTGAAATGTTCGAGAAGTTGGGGGGTGATAAGAAAACGAAGATGTCCCTTCGTAATTTCCAGTTGATTGAGTGCGGTCAGCAGGCGCCGACCCCTAAGGCATTTGCTGCGCTGTTTCGCCAGCTGAAGCGTGAAGAGTATCGCGAGGCGGTGGTTTCGTTTTTCCAATCTGTTGTTGATCAAGACGACCACGAATTGATCGATTACCTGGAAGAGCATCTGACTCCGGCTTACGAAAGAACAGAAAAGAGCATCTGGGACAGCGACAGGCCGACAATGTTTTACTCCGAGAATCAGCTCGACTTCATGGTTCAGAACAAAGAGGCGATGCGGCTCCATCACAGGCTCCTGCTTTGGGAGAAGGTACCTCGGGCGCAGCTCAAGGGGCTAGAAGAGACGGCAAAGAAGCTCGTGGAATTCGATCTGGCCGAGGAAAAGCCAGACGGCCTATATCCGAAGCGCACTCTTTTCCGAGTTCCAAATTTCGAAAACTCGGCGCCGTCCGCTGTCCGACGCGGAACTCGCTATCTGATGAAACATTTGGACGTGTATATTTCTGAAGATGGGACGCCATCGCAGGAGGCAATCTACGCGATCCAGCTCGTTGACCCGGAGGTCGCGAAGCAGATCAACGCCGAGATGAAGAAATTTAAGCAATGGGTACAGCGGGTGGCTTCCGAAGGGACTTCGGATCACCTGGTCCCCTACATGATGATTGGGTTCGGGAAACAGCTCGATAAGAGGGAGTTATAAGCATGAGTACGACTGCTGAAAGAGAAAATCGGGTTTTGTCTCGAATCACGTTGATTACGGCTCTAGGCGATTTCCTGTCGTTTTTCGCAGTCCTTCAGTGGCTGAATCAGACGGGTGTTTCTGCAATTATTGGCGGATTTAGCGTTGTTTTGAAAAGCTTGGCGGTGGGCGCCGGCGGGATTCTGCTTCCGCTTGCGCTACGGAAGTTTTCAACGAGAACCGTCATGATCGCGAGTCAGTTTGTGTCGTTCATTACGGCTTCCGGGCTACTCGCCATGATTCTGCTGGGTCGGAACGACGTATGGCCGATCTTCACGCTGTTTTTCGTTCAGAGCTTGCTCAAGCAACTTTTCGACGGGGCACGAGAAAGCCACTCACAGGCCCTCGCTTCGCACGATGAGCAGATGACGCTTCAGGCGCAGTTATTGTCCTCGTTTTTCGGCGCGCAATTTATCGGGCCAGTCGTGAGTTTTATTTTGATTCGGTTTTTGAGGATCGAGATCCCGGTCGCGTTGGACGCGCTCTCGTTCCTAGTCGCCGGTGTAATGGCAACCGCTGTGGAGAAACGGCGGGTTCAGATGGAGGCCATTCATGTTCTTCGGCCTCTCAAGTACATCTGGTCGCGGCCCCTTCTCCGCGACATATTTTTACTCAGAAGCGTCGGATTTTGGTTTTCGATCGGCCTATTCAATTACCTGCTGTTCTCGGTCGTTAGTGAGCATTACGGTCTGACACTGGTGTATTCGGCCTGGGTGTACTCACTGATGGGGCTCGGCGCCGCCATTTCGGCGACATGGTTGCGCTCGCCCGATGGATTCAAGAAGACGCGTTTCGCGGGCCTAAACGAGGGCGTTATGGCGATGGTGGCTCAGATTGCTTTTGCGATTACGATTTTAGCTTTCATTCGTCTTCCAAGTTTTAGCGTGGCTCTCGTCGTTTTGGTTGGGACGGGGCTTGTTATGGGTTTGAACGCAGTGGCAACGCAAACCATTCGGCGGAAGTTGTGCGCTGCTGACGAATTTCCGGAGGTCGTCGGACTTGAGCTCGTGGTGGGCAGATTGAGTGATGGACTGGTATCGAGTATCGCGGGGCTCTCGATAGCGGCTGGTATCGTCGGCTATCAAGGCTGGCTCGTTGTGGCAGCAGTTGTCCTTTTCGGCTCGGCAGCGATGCATTCGCGCTTTATTCAGAAATCGGCTTGGCAGGTCTTAGTTGCCCCAGTCCGTGGGGATTAATGCCAATAAGTACACCTGGTGTTCCGTCGACTGGTATGTAACGCACTGTAAACACGGCTAAATAAGTAACGTGCGAATTCTAACAATATTGGCCGTAATTGTTGACTTATTTCGTTCAGTATTATAATCCGATGGTCGGTGGAGGCCAGACTACTATGGCGGACAAGCACACAAAAGTCACAATCCCTGCGATCGCTCTCGGAATTGCGGGCAGCTTGTTGAACGGCGCTCTAGCCGATTCACCGGTTAATCTCAAAATCTGTGATTCGTCAGCAGTCGAGACAGCCCGGTTTCTCGGAAAGCTTACCTCAAATCAAAGTCCATGGTCATCTGTTACCCCCAAGAACTTTCACTTCGTCCTGTATCCGACGGACGCCGATTCGTACACCTACGGCTTTACGGAAGGTCAACTGCTCTCCGCTGGAGCGAAGCCGGTAAGATGCTCCGAAGTGAACGGCCTTTTCAAGGCCCCGACTGCGCTCCGTATCGGGGAAGGCAATTACAATTTTGCAGAACCACCTGCTTGGGATCGTACGCAGTCCAGTTCACCTTTCGTGTCAAACGACCTTTTGGTTTTGCAAGCAGCGGCTCCCGTCGTTTTGATAAAGACGAACATCTTGCTTCCGCCCGATGCTGGACTTCCTCCTATGTCCGAAGCTATTGCCCGCTTCGCGGTTCACGAAATCTTTCATCGCTATCAAGCGCACCATTTCGTTTTTCCGAAAGAAACGCCTGATCGTACCCTCGAAGGCTGCTATAAGCTGTCCGCATGGCATTCTGACATTCTGTCAGAATTCAAAGAATGGGATGCGCTCGCTCCAATGCTAGAAACTGCACCGCCGCAACAGCTTTTAAAGGGTGTGGCCTCGATTTTAGCCCGGCGTACCAGACCAAACCTAACTCCCGAGGAAGCCCGCTGCTGGGAGCAAGTCGAAGCATGGGAGCGAATAGAGGGTATGACTCACTATTTCGAAATCAGGGCTTCGGCTCAAGCGCTCGCCAAACCAATCGATGACACTTGGGTCTTTGTCGGAAATACTCTTTCTTCTGGCTTTTTTGACACGTACTCCTTCAGTAGAGAATTCTATTACATTACGGGTGCGCGAATCGGCCGCATACTCGATCGACTGGACCCGGCAGATAAATGGCAAGACTCCGTAGAAAGAGGGATGAGCCCGGCAGAAGTTTTGAGAGGCTTTGTATCCTCAGGGATCAGCCATGAATAAGCTAAGACTAGCAGTGACTGTTGCCATTACCTGTTTCTGCTCTCTCGCTACAGCCGACGAGGGATTCTACAACTGGACAGAGCTTAAGCCGGAAAATACGCCAGCAAACGCGGATCGGCTGGCGCGTGCTTCGATTTTTATTACGCCTCATTGCTCAGGTGTTGTGATTTCTCCAGATGGATATGTCTTAACCGCACTTCATTGCGTAGAAAGCTGCTTCAGTAAGTTAGATGGAACTCTGGACCAAGGGCTTGCCGCAGTCGAACAGGACGATGAGCCTCGCCCTTTTTACTATATATTCTCGGTGCAGAATCAGCGGCCCGAAAAAGTGGTTTGCTCAAAGCTGTCTAGCCCTGGCCTCGGGCTTTCCAATCCCAGATTGGTAGCTACGGGCCGCGGGTATGCCTACTTCGACGATTCTAAGGCAATGCAATTTTCCCAATCACTTTTTGACCGATTCGTTTCGACTCAGGATGACTTTGCTCTGCTCAAATTTGAAACGGAGCTCCCACTGACTTGTGTGAAACCTGCTTCAAGGCCAGCCTCAACAGGCGACAGAATCTGGGCGATCGGCTACCCAAGAGCCACGACACGTTCAAATGGACACGGTAGCGATGGAAAGTCTCAGCTCGTTAGCTATGGCACGGTCTACGATGGACTTGAGCACAATACTGCATACCGAAGTCTCCCTCCGGCAGTATACGCCCGACTTCGAGAGTTCAATGGCACACAAAACATTATCAGCGGAATGGACATTTTCATCGGCAACAGTGGATCTATGGCGGCAAACGAAAGCGGCGAACTGGTTGGCATTAATGTAGCCGGCGCGGTTCTTGAGCTCGATGAAGCAAGAAGGCGATATTTCGACGGGTCTGCCGTAACTTTGCGCATCGAGCACATACAGTCCGAGCTTCAGAGAGTTGCACCAGGTCTCGGAAAAGAAGCTTTTGGCTGCAGGGAATGAGGTTCTCAACTATGGTCAATGTCTCGAGCGGGAAGTTGAGGTTGATAGCAGCAAGCATTGGCATGGCAATGACGTGGTCTGCCACGGCGTTGGGATACATCGGAGGATCTCAGCCGGGTGCGGGGTTCTCCTCTTCGGTGAGGATCGCGACGAAGTCGAGAGCCAATTGCACGGCGGTAAAGGTTGCAGAACGGTTCATTCTTACGGCAGCTCACTGCAATTTGTGGCACGACTTAGATCCCGGCCAATCGGTCTGTTTTACAAACCTTACCGGAACCTGCTCCCCAGGAACTTCTTCTGTTACCGAGATAAAGGCCATAACTTTTCATTCTTCTTGGATGGCGCTATTTCAGGATGGCGAGTTTCAAGGAGCAGAGGCAGATGACTTCGTAGACCTTGCGATCATCGAACTCGAAGGTGATCTTTCTTTCGCTGCGGCTGCAAAAATTAGCCTTCGCCCTGTAAGGACAGATGAGAGGATCGTTGTCGGGGGCTATGGACGCAAGGGCGAGAGCGTTATTGATTATCGCACTCTCACCATAGCCAACAAGGTGGTTGCCGAAGTCGAGGGACTTCATTTTACCACAGGCGTTGAGGACGACGATGGGACCACCTTATCCTTTGGAGCTAATGGTGATTCCGGGGGACCTGTTTATCGTATGAACGCTCTCGGCAACGAGTACAATGTGGTCGGGATTAATCACGCAGTAACCCACAAGGACGAGTATTTCATCGTCGATCCAAAGAGCGGCAAAATCCGAAGCTATTGGGGAAAGGCCCCGTTTCGCTTCATTATGACCCGCTTGGCCACCTTCGGGGAATCTAACGTACCGGATATTGGATCGTGGCTAAGAGCGAACCTGCCGGCAGCCGCCTTCACGGCCGATTAGCCCGCATTTCTCACCGAGTTTGAAGTTGGCCAGCTGATTTTCAGGCAAAACACCTGTACTTTCTTTGTTGCGACACGAAGAAAGGAGATCAGCTGTATCCAGGGCGTAAGAACGGTACTTGCTGACGAGGATCACTTTCCGCGGGTTAACCCATGAAGTATTGGCTCAGGGAGTTTCCAGGCAAACCGGTAAATGAAGTGTTCAGCTGCCTTCGTCAGAAAGATCTTGTCCTCGAATGCGGGCTCACGACCTTTGCTCCGAATTTGCTCGACCCAGCATTCGACGAGCGAACGAAGCAGCTGAGGAACCCGTGAAGCGATGGGATCCGACGCGCTGGAGTCCCAAGCACGAAGAACGATCACCTTGATCCCTTCTTGATCGCTGGTCGATACCCCGAGGTCCGATAGCTCGCGGGAGATCTCGAATGGCGTCGCCGTTTCAAAGAACGCCTCCGCGTCTTCTTGCGCGTCCAGCATTCGATCCCTGAGCATAGTGACCACCCGTTCTCGATACTTGCGCTGCGCTTTGCGTGTGCTCATGATCCGTCCTTCTCGTCGATTGCCCCCGACTTGTCCCTGGCGGCCAGCCGCGCCTTCTTTTGGTCGTACAGCCAGTGCACATAGGCGAATGGGCTCATGACTTCCTCGCCGTGGTTGTTCGCCGTGACGAGATACCGATAGTAGGCGGCTGGATCGAGCTGCAGGAGCTTGCAGGTCTCGATGATCGTGTAGTGATCGGCCGCAACGTCGGCACCATTGATCGTCTTTGAGCCGTAAAAGTTCTTCCTGCCAAGGACACTGTGCCGGAGCGAACGCTCGGCGTGGTTGTTTGTTCCGTCCCACATAACCGATCCCCTCTGACGGGGTGAAAATCCCAGATAAACGATCCCCTCCCTAGGAGGGGGTCCGGATAGGTGGGAATCCCACATATCCGATCCCCCCTCAGAGCCCCAAAATCCCAGCAATCCAGACCCCCTATCCAGGTGGGCTATGCTCGCGCCTCAACCATCAGAGAGGAGACGCAGCATGAAGCCTGTGACACGGAGGCGGATTTTGGATCGGATGATTTTGGAGAGATTGGGATTGGGGCGTGGGGTCGAGAAGATCTGCGCCGAGCTGCACGTCGGCAAGCCGCGAGTCCGCGGTGTCCGCGAGAAGGCCGTTGCGGTCGGATACCTTGACGAAAGTGGTAGCCGGCCCGGCAATGTTCCGCCGCCGCCAGCGCCACTGCCGTTGTTTCCGGACCCGATCGACAGACGGTCCGAACGGACGAGCGATCAGGATCAGGCCCTTTTAGAGCGGAAGGTCTGGATCCAAGAGCGCCTGACGGCGCGGGCTGGAAACCCATTACTGTCTTTGAAGAGCTCGAGGGCGCCGGAGTTCGCGGAGTTAGCCGGTCGGGGTTTTACCGATTTCTCGATCGCTATGATTTGGCTTCCCTTGCGAGAGCCGAGCGCGCGCCGTCCCTCATTGCGCCGATTATCCATCAGCCTGGCGAAGCTTTGATTCTCGATTGGGGGAAACTTCGCGATGTCATTGATCCGGAAACCAAAGAACGCCGGACACTGTGGGCTTTTGTGGGAGTACTCGGGCACTCACGGTACATGATGGTCCGTCTGGTCTGGACCAATGACGTGCCCACGACCTGCGCGGCGATAGAGAGTATGTTGCAGGAGCTGGGCGGGGTTCCCCGGCGCATCACGAGTGACAACCCAAAATGTTTTTCGATCAAAGCCGATCGCCATGACCCGATTCTCAACCCGGCATTTACCCGGTTTGCGGCTCACCATGGCTTTGTAATTGAGTGCCTGCCGCCGCGAGAGCCAAAAAAGAAAGGGAAAGTTGAACGTCTCATCCCGTTCGCGCGTCGCCTTTTTGAGGCCTATACCAACGATTTTGTCTCGCTTGAGCACGCCCAGACCTACATGGACCGGAAAACCGGCATTGCCAATGAGCGCAAGCACGGAACCACCTGCGAGAAACCCATTGAAGCGTATCTTGGCCGCGAAGCCGGGGCTCTGAAGCCGCTGCCCGCGTTATGTTACGAGCGTGAGGAGGTTGCGTATCCGAAAGTACGTCGCGACGGTTACGCCCGATTTGCGAACAAATATTACGCTCTGGCCGACGAGTGGATCGGCCGTGAAGTCGTGGTGGTCGCCACAGCGGCTCAAGTGGCTCTGTACGGCGCGGGACGGCTTTTAGAGATCTACGACCGGTTAGCGGCATCATCTCTCCAGACTCACGCCACGAAAGACCATCTGAAAAAACCCTGGCAGAAGCTGGAAGAGGAAAATCAGGGGTATCTCGCCATAGCTCGAAAGATCGGAGCCAATGCCGAAGCGTTCGTCCGGGCGACCCTCGCGCGCGGCGACGGTTTTGTGGATACCCGGATTATCTGGGGTCTCCTCTCACTGGATAAAAAATATCCGAAGCCCCTCATCGACCAGGCTGCCGGGATTGCCATGGACATGAACACCCTTTCCTCCCGGTTGGTCGAACGGCTGATCAAGCTCACGCAGTCGCCAGAAAACACCGCAAATGCCGCGGCTCCCGCGCAACCACCAAAATTTATCCGGCCAATGAGCGTCTATAAAAATCATCTGGGGTCGGCCGGATAGGCAGACGCGCCCCAAAAAAGCACCAATGAAAGAGAGAAGAGATATGGATGTAGAAACAATCAGAAACCAATTGAAGTCGCTGCGGCTCCCGACCGCCGCGCGCGAGCTAGAGGCCGTACTAACAAAACAGAAAAAAGCTGTGAATGTCTCGTGGCTCTCGGATCTCCTGGAGCGGGAGCTCGATTCCAGGCGCGAATCCGCCCTGAAGATGCGGATAAAAACGGCCAGGTTCCCGGAGGTCACATCTCTGGAGACGTTTGACTTCGCCTTCAATCCCGAAATCGATGAAGAGGCCATCCGCCGATTGGCCACACTCTCGTTTATCCCTCAAAACCGGATTGCGCTCTTTCTCGGAAACCCCGGAACCGGAAAAACGCACTTGGCCATTTCAATTGGAATCGCGGCCGCACGGGCCGGTTACCGCGTCTATTGCAGCTCTGCAAAACGTTTGCAGGCCCAAATCATCGAGGCGCGGCTGCGAAACTCGATGGACGCCCTGTTCAAGCGGATTCTGTCATCGCGGCTCTGGATCATCGACGACTGGGGTGTTGTTTGCCATCCCCGCGAGGTAGCCGAGGAGATCTTTGACCTGATGGACCGGCGCAAACAGAGCTCTGCGATGATTTTGACCTCAAATCGTGACGTCGAGGAGTGGCCCCAGTGCTTCCCGGACCCAGTCGTCTCCAACATCACGATCGATCGGATCTTCGACCGCGCGGAAACAATTCTGTTCAAAGGGGATAGCTACCGACTGAAGGGCAAAATTCGGATCGGCGACATTGACGAGGAGAAATTAAAGAACTAAACAGCCTGAACACCAGGGGTCCCGATTGCTGGGACCGACTCCGGATCGGTTATGTGGGACGTGACAGTTGTTCGATAATGGCACGCGGATGTCATCGAGGAACATCGTAAGCTCGCTCCAGTTACCCAGTATGTAACGAATGGACTTGCCCATCTCGTCCTCATCAAGGAGGTACTTGAGGTTTTTTTCTTCGAGCCACGCTTTGATCCGAGCGACGATCGGCCGTGACTTGCTTTCGCGAAGCTGCCTGAGCTGATCCCACGTCTTCGCTTCCCGCTCGACTGCAAACAGCTCGTCAACCATAAGGATGATCGCTCGACAGTCATCGCGATGATTGCCGCTGATCTCATAAAAGTTGCGTCGCGCGTGAGCCCAGCAGTGGCAGAGCGTACAGCTCATTTGAACCAGATTTACACTCTGTACTAAAGTTTGAAAAAATCCATGCAGAAGGAGTGAATCTCTTCTTCTTTCGAGTCGCGAATAATTGCCTTTGCGTTCTCAATTGCTTTTACCAGGAGCGATTTAATCCGTA